>NZ_JAMSKS010000003.1:335665-483123 GCF_024436645.1 Rhodococcus sp. T9N
CGACGACTGAGCCGACCACGACGACTGAGCCGACCACGACGACTGAGCCGACGACCACGACTGAGCCCACGACGACTGAGCCGACGACCACGACTGAGCCCACGACGACTGAGCCCACGACCACGACTGAGCCCACGACGACTGAGCCGACCACGACTGAGCCCACGACGACTGATCCCACGACCACGACTGAGCCCACGACCAACCCTTCGGCGTCGCAACGTCCGAGCAGCAGCGCTTCCCCCGCGACCAACGCAACTTCTGCGACCAACGCAACTTCGCAGACCGAGAGTCCTTCGAGCCAAGCACCCTCCGAGACACAGTCTCCTTCCGAATCGCAGCCGAGTTCCGAGCAGTCGTCCGCGGTAGCGGCTCCGCCGGCTGGACCGTCTGATCCGCAGGGACCGTCAGCGGGCGGCGGAGCGCCTGCACCCTCTGCCGGTGGACCGCCTGCACCCTCTGCCGGTGGACCGGCAAACGCTGCGCCGGGCGCAGTCGCAGCCCCTTCCGCACCCGAGGTTCTGGCCGCACCCGCACCCGTAGCTCCGCAGGTACCGTCGAACGTTCCGAACGTCGCGGCTCCGACTGACAACCCGCAGGCATTTCCGACGGCGTTCACTCAAGGGCTTCCGCCGATTCTCAACGCCGCCGCCGTCGCCGGCGGTGTAGGCGGAATGGCAGTGGTAGCGGCCGGTGCGGGAGCACTGACTTTCCGCGGAGCATCGCTGCAGAAGGCGCGATTGGCTGCCGCGCGTGCCGAATTCCTGGCACCCGGATCACAGGGAGGTGCGTGAGTCGTGCCGGACAGACGTTCACATCGCCGCGTTCTGGCCGCGGTGGATGCCGTATGCGACGCAGCAGCGTCGTCGGAGGCTGTGTCACTGCTGACGGTAGTGCAGACAGTCGCCCGCGAGCGTGGGCGCCCGATCGAGATCGATCTGGAAACCCCGCTCGCCACCGGAGTGTGCGGTCAGCGCCGAGCCTACGACGACCACGACGTCATTGTCTTGGCCCCCGGACTTCCCAATGTCGAGCGAACTCTGGCACATGAGTTGGGGCACATAGTGTTTCGGCACGAGGGTGCCGAGATCGCCGAGGCGACGCTCGAGGTCAGTGACGATTTGATCGCCTACATGTTGAGTCAACGTTCTCTGCGGCGCAACGAACCCGTGCCGATGGATGACATCGCGGAGTGGGAAGCCGAGACGTTCGCGTCGATGTTGATCATGCGTCTGCGAACGATGAGTGGCCGTGGGACACCGCTGTCGGTGTTGCGGTACGACGAGGCGATCGGATGATCTTTTGGGCTGTGGCCCTTCTCGTCTGGGTTGCAGCCGGCGCGAGACTGGGTCGAGTTGTCGCGCGCACCGCGACGCCGTTGCGAATGTCGATGGTCTTTGCAGGCTTCTCGGTCGCATTGTCGTCGACGGTCATGGTGCCGGCGGTATGGGACATCGTCGATCGCATTGCGCCGGAGCAGCATGCCGCCGCGATGATCGTCATCGTCTTGTGGACAGCGTTGTCTGCGGCCAGTGCAGTCGGCGCCGTGTCTGCCTGGCCTGTGATGTCACGTCCGGCTATGCGCGGCCTCGCCACCGTGCTGTACTCGGTGGGGCTCCTGGTGGCGATCGCGGTTCTCTTCGGCTACCCGGCGCCGGCTCTGATCTTTATCATCGTCGCTCTGTCCCTTGTCATTTCGACGGGGCTACGGCACGTTGCGTGGGCGCCGTTGGGGCGCGGAATCGCGTTGATCGTGACCGGTTCGTCGATCCTGCTCGTCGTGGTCGTCGTGATGCTTGTCGAATCGATCGGTGGCACCGGCGCACTCGAATCGGATATCTGGACGGGCGCAGGGGTGTGGTTCATCGCTGCCTCGAGTGTTCTGATTGCGCTGGGCATCACGTGGGTGCTTCTCGAGACCTGGTTACGTGCGCGACGAGATCTGTACCGGCTGCGGCGGATGCACGCGCTTCTCGTCAAGCGATTCCCCGAGGTAGTCGACGCGGACAGCGCCGGGAGTACGTCTGTGCTGCGGGCATCGGACATGATCGCGCAGATCATGGATGCGATGTACATCCAGTCCGGCGCCGGGATGTTCGACGTCGGTGGTCAGGAACCGCCGCGGGCCGTCACTGCACACGCGGGGATTTTGGCGGGGTGGATCGCCGATCCCTTGGCCTCGGATGTGTTGGACACCAGGTGGATTGCGCCTCCTGAGAAGATGTCGGCGCGCCGATGGGTGTTGTTGTTGGCGAAAGAACTCGATGAAACGACAAAAGTAGGTCGACGTTCGTAGTCGACCTACTCCATGTCATTGCAGTGCTCGAGATCGAGTCAGTGCTTCAGCACGTTCACATCAGCGTGACGCGTCAGGCGGAACCTCTGGCAAACCTTCACTCGCGCGGAGCTTTTCAGCCATCGTGGTGAGTAGATTCTGCGATTCTTCCGAGAGGTCGAATGCACGGCTCGAGAGGCGGCGAAGCCCGTAGCCTTGGAGCTGTGAGAGCAGTTCGAGATCGTGATCGATCTTGGCTGCGTAGATGTCGTTGAAGAAGTAGTCGGGCTTCACCTTGAAGAACCGGGCGAAGGCTGCGACTGTCTCGTCTGAGGGGTTGGTGCGCTGTCCCGAGCGGAGCTGCGAGATGTACGGCTTGGAGATCTGATGGCCGTCTTCGATGAGCGCTGCCGCAACCTCGGCGTTGGTATGGGGTTTGCGCCCCGGAGGATGAACACTGTCGAACAGTTTGTTCAATCGTTCTGCAAAGTCAGCCATTGTGAACCGCCCCGTAATCCTCTCTAGCTAGCAATTGTCCGTTCAGTGAATCCTACGGTATCACGCGGATAACCGATCGGTAGCTCACCGTAGTCTGTTTAGTGGACTAGTTGTCAAATGTGTCCGAGATTCGATTCGTCCGGCCAATGAGTGCTCAGCTATGTCTCAGCGCACATTGAGTTTCCGCCACACGGAAATGTGCAGCTACGACTGCGCTATTCGAACCTTCCAGTACTTGGCCAATCTGCCCAATATCAAACCTTTTACCCGTTTTGGCGATATTAGCTATGCGTTAGCCTGGTTTTTCACAACTATTTCGATTGAAAAACTGCAGTTCAAGCGATGTTTGAAGGTTTGGGGTCGCGATCAGGGTGGCTGGTTGCGATGTCATGCGGATCACCTCGAGGTTGAACCCTGAACGGTTTGCCGGATTGCGATCTGTGCTAGCTAAACCCTCCGAGTGGGTGCAGAATTGTGACATGAAACACACGATGAGCGATGATGAATTGCGCCGCGCAATCCGTGAAATTCAGGATCGAGCCCACGACGCACGCAAGCGTGGGGACGATGTAGCGGCGGAAGAACTCGACCGTACGGTCAAGGGCTATCAAGAGCAGATGATGCAGCGTCTCTAGTGCTCGCTGCGGTCGTCTCTGTGCGGTGTTTGCGCGGAGTACGGCCGTGCCCCGCAGGTCGTCTTGCGTGTTTCAGGGCGGCCGCACCGTGCGTGCGTAGACTTTCCCGCATGTCCACAGTACGAGTGCGGGGGAGTGTTCATCCATGTCTGTAAGGTCGCTCGACGGCAAGAAATGCCTGATCACCGGCGCCGGTAGTGGAATTGGACGTGCAACTGCGCTGCGTGCATCAGAGGTCGGCGCCGAATTGTTTCTCACCGATATCAACAGCGTCGGATTGGAAGAGACGGTCGCGATGGTCGGCGCCGGCGGCGGCACGGTCAGCATGGCGAAGGCACTCGATATCTCGGACTACGACGAGGTCGTGAAATTCGGTACCGAGATTCACACTCAATTTTCTTCGATGGATGTCGTCATGAATATCGCCGGCATTTCAGCGTGGGGAACTATCGAGAACCTCGAACATCGGCATTGGAAGTCCATGGTGGACGTCAACCTGATGGGGCCGATCCATGTCATGGAGACGTTTGTTCCACCCATGATTCGTGTCGGCAAGGGTGGACACCTGGTCAACGTGTCTTCGGCTGCCGGACTTTTGGCCCTGCCGTGGCACGCCGCCTACAGTGCGAGCAAGTTCGGCCTTCGCGGGGTGTCCGAGGTGCTGCGATTCGATCTGAAGCGGCACGGAATCGGGGTCAGTCTGGTTGTGCCGGGTGGGGTGAAGACGCCATTGGTGGGAACCGTGGAAATAGCGGGTATCGACAGGAACGACCCGCGGGTCGAAAAACTCACGCACCGGTTCGAGGCGCGTGCTGTCTCCCCGGAGAAGGTGGCGTCGTGCATTCTGCGGGGAATCGAGAAGAATACGTACCTCGTATATACGTCCAATGACATCCGATTCGGATACTGGTGGGCGCGCAAATTCGCCCTGCCTTACGAGTTCGTGATGCAAAAAGCGAACGACCAGTTCAGTAAATTGCTCAAGCGATGAGCGTTAACTCCGCCGGGACTTTTATCTAGTCGAATAGGGACCAAAGTCATGCCGAAGAGTTTTCACTTCGATATCGAATTCAAATATCCGATCGACGACGTGCATCGAACTTTGACCGACCCGAATTATTGGAAAGGCAGACTCGGAGACCTTTATGCCACCTCGGACATCGAAGTTCGAGACGGATCGATCGAAGTATCCGTGTCCGAGGAAATCGACTCCGCCTCCCTCCCGAGCCTGGTCGCCAAGGTTGCGCCGAGTCGGCTCGGTCTGAAACGGGTCGATCGGTGGGGACCTCTGTCGGACGGGCGTGCAGCAGGGTCGGTCACCGGAATCGCGCGGGGACTGCCGATCCGAATCGAGACGACGCTCGATCTCACCGCCGCCGAGTCCTGCACGCGGTTGGTCGTCGACGGAACGGCTGAGGTGAAGATGCCGATCATCGGCGGCCAGATCGAGAAGTTGCTGAAGAAGACCGTCGAGGACTTGTTGGGGCGCGATCGGGACGCCGTCGAGTCATTTCTCGCCTGAGTCTGCACCGAAATCTACTTCCAGAACGCGCGCACCCGGGCCGGCGGATGCGAGTTGATCGTGCGGGTTGGCGAGGGCGCACCCCTCCAACGAGAGGCACCCGCAACCGATGCAACCGGTGAGGTTGTCCCGTAGACGTTCCAGTTGCTCGATGCGTAGATCGAGGTGGCGCCGCCACCCGGTCGACAATCTTTCCCAATCTGCGCGGTTCGGGGTACGGCCTTCAGGAAGTGTGCCGAGGGCCTCTCTGATTTCCGACAGCGGAATGCCGACGCGTTGCGAGATTCTGATGAAGGCGACGCGTCGAAGCGTGTCTCGTTGGTATCGGCGCTGGTTTCCGCTGGTCCGGCGACTGACGATGAGGCCTTCTCGTTCGTAGAAATGCAGGGCAGAGACGGCGACACCGCTGCGCTCGGAGAGCTGGCCGGGCGTGAGTTCCTTTGCCTTCCACGACGGCATCTCCATGGCGACTACCGGTCCGTCGCGCGGTGGAGGGTGGCGTGGAGATGATGCGTCAGCGGGGTGTCGCCGTGCGCCATCCACAGGTCGTATGTCAGCGTGTCGCCCTGAACGCGCATGACTCGCCGAACGTCGTGAACCGGTTTTGCGTCGGGTGATGCTGCGAGCGTGAGACGGGTCAAGGCGAGAGTGCCTTCGGAGTCGAGGGTGCCGCGATGGATCTCGACGAATCCGGTGGGCTGGCTGACCAGCAATTCGAGCTCACCACCCGGTGTTGGGCGCAGGTATCCCGATTCCATGTGAAGCGGTCGTCCGTCGGGGAGCCCACGAGTGCGCGACGAGTAGGTGAGAAACGGTTTCGGGGTGGGCGCGAACTCGATCTCCTCGGAGTACTCGAAGTCGTCGATGGTGGGGAAATGTCCGGCTCCAGCGCCGACCCAGCGCCCGGTGAACCTCTCGATTCCGGCGCCGTTCAGCGCCGCCTGATCCGTACTACTCATTGCCTGGTCCTCTCGCCTGCGTCGGATCAGACGTTACGCGGGCCGGTACGACAGCTGCTTATCCCTGCTGGGTGGGGCCTACGGGATTAGTGTTCACTCATGAACGCTTCTGGCTCCGTCCCCCTCGGTGTCGATTCCGAGGTGGGCCGATTGCGATCGGTCATTCTTCATCGTCCTGGCGACGAGTTGAAACGATTGACTCCGCGCAACAACGACGAGCTGCTGTTCGACGCGTTGCCGTGGGTGGACCGCGCGCAGGAAGAACACGATCAGTTTGCGACCGTCCTTCGTGAGCGCGGCGTCGAGGTACTGCTTTTGTCCGATCTCCTCACCGAGGCGCTCGAGGTCAGTGGCGCAGCGAGGATCCAGGGAATCGCGGCCGCCGTCGACGCACGCAAGATCGGCCACGCGCTCGGGCAACACCTGGCCGCCTACCTGCGAAAGGTGGAGCCGAAGGAGCTTTCGTCGATCCTTACTGCAGGAATGACGTTCGACGAATTGCCGATCGATGCCGACTCGACCTCGTTGGTGCGCAGGATGCATCACGGCGGTGACTTCGTGATCGACCCGTTGCCCAACTTGCTCTTCACCCGTGATTCGTCGTTCTGGGTCGGGCCACGGGTCATCATCACGTCCTTGGCGTTGTCAGCGCGAGCTCGCGAATCCTCGATAACGGATCTCGTCTACGCGCATCACCCTCGATTCAAAGGCGTGCGCCGCGCGTACGAGTCGCACACGGCTCCTGTCGAGGGAGGTGACGTGCTGCTTCTCGCGCCGGGGGTGATCGCAATCGGTGTCGGTGAACGTACGTCACCCGCCGGAGCAGAAGCATTGGCGCGTAGCGTGTTCGACGACGGCCTCGCCCACACGGTGTTGGTTGTTCCGATCGAGCAACGCCGAGCGTCGATGCATCTCGACACGGTCTGCACCATGGTCGAGGCCGACGCGGTCGTCATGTATCCGGCCATTCAGGACACCCTGGCGGCGTTCACTCTGCGCAAGGAAGACGACGGGGTGAGTATTCGCGGTGCGACGCCGTTCCTCGAAGCGGCGGCCGACGCCATGGGAATCGGAAAACTGCGTGTGATCGACACCGGACTCGACACGGTGACTGCCGAGCGTGAGCAGTGGGACGACGGAAACAACACCCTCGCCGTCGAGCCTGGCGTCGTCGTCGCTTACGAGCGCAACGTCGAAACGAACGCCAGGCTGGAGGCCTCGGGTATCGAGGTTTTGCGAATCGCGGGTTCGGAACTGGGGTCCGGCCGAGGTGGTCCTCGGTGCATGTCCTGCCCGATCGCCCGCGATCCGCTGTAAGCCGTCGACGCTGTCAGAGAATTTCTTCCACCTTGGCTGCAGGCCGCGCGAGGACGGTGCCTTTGTCGGTGACCACGAACGGGCGGTCGATCAGAATTGGGTGCTCGATCATCGCGTCGAGGATCTCGGATTCGGATGCATCGGCGAGCCCGAGTTCCTTGTACTGCGTTTCGCGCTTGCGAACGGCTTGGCTGGGCTCGAGGCCGGCGTCGGCGAGGAGTTTTTCCAGCTCGGATCGGGTAGGCGGAGTATCGAGGTACTTCACAATGGTCGGTTCGATGCCGGCGTCGCGGATAAGTCCGAGAACAGTCCGCGACGTGTTGCACCGTTGATTGTGGAAGATGGTTGCAGATGCCATGTCCGTCATTCTGCCTCTGTGTCCGAACTCGTGGGACAAACAGGGGAACAACGGACACCTCCGGCGCGCTGCACTTGAAGTACCGACTTGTGAGGAGAAAACGATGACGGAACATCGAAGTGTGGACGAACGGCGCGTGGTCATTGCCGGTGGGCACGGCAAGATCGCGCAGCACCTGACGTACCTGCTGGCAGGACATGGTGATCGGCCGGTAGCGCTGATCCGCAACTCCGCGCACGAGGGTGCGGTCCGCACACTCGGCGCGTTCCCCGTGGTGATCGATCTGGAATCCTCCACGGTCGAGGAAGTTGCGAAGGTACTCGACGGTGCCGACGTCGCGGTCTTCGCCGCGGGCGCCGGACCTGGTAGCTCGATCGAGCGGAAGGACTCCGTAGACCGAGCTGCGGCGGTGCTGTTGGCCGATGCCGCCGAGAAAGCGGGAGTGCGTCGGTTCATACAGATCAGCGCCATGGGTGCTGGTGACGAAATACCGGAGAACACCGACGAGATTTTTGCCGCCTACCTGCGGGCGAAGACGGCAGCGGAGGAAGACCTGAAGACAAGGACTTCGCTGGATTGGACGATTCTTCGGCCAGGACTTCTGACAGACGACGACCCCACCGGTGAAGTCCTTCTTGCAGAGCCACCCGTCGATCGAGGCTCTGTGCCTCGTGCAGATGTCGCCGCAGTGATCGAAGCGCTCATCGACGCGCCGTCCAGTGTCGGCAAGATATTGGTTCTGACCTCCGGCCCGCATACGATCCGCGAAGCGATCGAGGGTTTGTGAGAGAGAAGATGCTGTGACCGAGAAGATACGACGAGGGTGACGATGAAGATCGCGATCGAACACGATTCCTCCACAGCTCCGTACGACCAACTGCGGCAACAGATTATCGAGCAGGTTCACGGCGGCGGATTGATTGCGGGAACCAAGATCCCGACGGTGCGTGCATTGGCCTCGGAGCTGGGATTGGCGGCCAACACCGTCGCGAAGGCTTATCGCGCGCTCAGCGATCAGGGCGTGATCGAGACGAGGGGAAAGCAAGGGACGTTCATCGCTTCGGGGACCGATCCGGTGCAGGCGCAGGCGGAGCAGGCGGCGACCGCGTTTGCGCATAAGGTCCGCTCGCTCGGGTACTCCGACACTGAGATCGTCGCCATGGTGGAGTCGGCATTGAGAGGTGCGTGACACATTGATTAAGTTGACGCTTCAACTTAAAGCTGTCAGTCTTGGCTCATGAATTCGTCGATTGCTCGTGACCTCGGACTCCTCATCGCCCGTGTCGGCCTCGGGATCATCTTCATCGCCCACGGTTGGCAGAAGTTCTTCACCTACAAGATCGCCGGAACGCAGGCCGCATTCGAAGGGATGGGCGCCCCGCTCCCCAAGATTTCTGCAGTTCTGGCAGCATCCATCGAACTCGGTGGCGGCATCCTGCTCATCGCGGGTCTGCTGACCCCGCTCGTCGGCGCACTGCTGTTCCTCGACATGGTCGGCGCGTTCTTCATCGTGCACGCCGACAAGGGCGTCTTCATAGACAACGGCGGCTATGAACTCGTCGTCGCACTCGGTGTCGGTTCGCTCTTGATCGCTGTTATCGGCGCAGGACGCATCAGCATCGACGGATTGATCGGCAAGGGCAACGGTTGGGTTAAAACCCCAGCTTGATCGGGGTGAGAAGGCGGGTTCAACGGCTGTTGAGCCCGCCTTCCAGCTTGCTTTTGGCCCACAAAGTGACGAACGTAGTCATCTATGGTGACGAAATCTGATCGATCCGAACAAGATTCCGGGGCCAACGAAGAGCGCCCGGAGACGGGCTTTACTCGGGTAGGCGTTCGGACCGACTACGTGGTGTTTTCCGTGGCGGCCGCAGCGGTGCTGGCTATTGTCGTGTGGGGTCTCGTAGCTCCCGACAACCTGAACTCGGTAACCGGAAGTGTTCTCGGCTGGTTGGTGACGAACATCGGCTGGCTCTTCGTACTCGCAGCTTCGGCTTTCGTGCTGTTTTCCATCTACCTCGCTGTCAGTCGATTCGGCGACATTCCGCTGGGCAAAGACGGTGAGAAGCCCGAGTTCCGAACCGTCAGCTGGATCGCCATGATGTTCAGCGCCGGCATGGGCATCGGCCTGATGTTCTTCGGTGTCGCGGAACCGCTTGCGCACTACGTGACTCCGCCTCCCGGTACCGACGGTGGCGTCGGAACTGCCATGGCTACCACCATGTTTCACTGGGGTCTTCATCCTTGGGCGATGTATGCCGTTGTGGGCCTTGCCATTGCGTACGGGTCGTATCGCCGAGGACGCAAGCAACTGTTCAGTTCGGCCTTCATCCCGTTGCTCGGTCGCAAAGCCGAAGGGCCGATCGGCAAGGTCATCGACATCCTGGCAATCTTTGCGACACTTTTCGGCACCGCAGCATCTTTGGGGCTCGGCGCACTTCAGATCGGCTCCGGTTTCGAGGTAGTCGGCTGGATGGAAGAGGCCGGCGTATTCCTGCTCGTGGCCATCGTTGCGGTGCTGACCCTGGCGTTCGTCGCTTCGGCAGTTTCCGGTGTGGCCAAGGGAATTCAGTGGCTCTCCAACATCAACATGGTGCTAGCGCTGATCTTGGCCCTGTTCGTGTTCGTTCTCGGGCCGACCGTGCTGATTCTCAATCTGCTCCCGACGACCATTGGTGCATACGTTTCCGACCTCGCCCAGATGTCGGCCCGCACGGGTGCATCGTCGAATCCTGAAACCGGCGCGTGGCTTTCGTCGTGGACGATCTTCTACTGGGCATGGTGGGTGTCCTGGACGCCGTTCGTCGGCATGTTCCTGGCCCGCATCAGCCGCGGCCGCACGATCCGCCAGTTCATCGTCGGCGTCATCGCCGTTCCCACGACTGTCAGCTTGCTCTGGTTCGCGATCTTCGGCGGCGCGGGCATCGGCGAGGAACGCGACGGAATCGGCTTGTCCGGCCGAGGCTCGGAAGAGGCTCAACTGTTCGGCATGCTCGACAATCTGCCGTTGGCCGGAGTGACGACTGTCCTGGTCATGCTGCTCGTCGCAGTGTTCTTCGTCTCCGGCGCCGACGCTGCGTCGATGGTGATGGGGACGCTCTCGCAGCGCGGAACGCTCGAACCGAGTCGCTGGGTCGTGGTGTTCTGGGGCATGTTGACCGGTGGCGTCGCGGCGCTTCTGCTGTGGACCGGTGGTTCCGAAGCGCTCGACGGCTTGCAGACCATGACGATCATCGCTGCGGCGCCGTTCGTGCTGGTCATGATCGGACTGTGCTTCTCGCTGTACAAGGATCTTTCGCACGACCCGATCATCATTGCGGCGAAGGAGCAGAAACGTGCTCTCCTACGCCCGCGCCGAGGACGCCGTGTGGATAAGTCAGTGGAGTAGGACTTGAGCGGAGTAGGACTTGAACCGTGAAGGGGCACCGAACTGCGGTTCGGTGCCCCTTTTGTCGTCCGGTTATTTCCAGCTGGGCAACCACAGATGGTTCTGCCACGATTCCGGCGTGATCGGCATGGCGGTGAGTATCGGCCAGAGGTAGACGAAGTTGGCCACGACCAGACCGATGTACAGACTGACTGCCAGAAGTCCGGTGGTACGACGCTCGACGGACGCGCTCGCCTTGCCCAGTACATCGCCGAGGACCAGCGCAAATCCCATGACCATGAACGGGGCGAGTGCAACTGCGTAGAAGTAGTACATCTGGCGGTCGAGCGTCGCGAACCACGGGAGGTAAGCGGCACCGTAGCCCGTCAGGACCACGGCGTATCGCCAGTCCCTGCGCACGAACGTCTGCCAGATCGCCCACGCCAACATCGGTAGGGCCAGCCACCACATCGCCGGTGTGCCGATCAGCATCACGGCCTTGACGCAGCTGGCGGCCCCGCAACCGGTGACCTGCTCGCCGTCGGCGTAGTAGTAGAGCATCGGTCGTAGCCCCATCGGCCACGTCCACGGTTTCGACTCCCACGGGTGGTGGTTTCCGGCGGAGTTGGTCAGACCGGCGTGGAACTGGAGAACGTTTCCGCTGTAGTACCAGAGTGAGCGCAGCGCGGAGGGAATGAAGCTCCACGTGCCGCCCTCACCGATCTCGTTACCGACGGCGTGACGGTCGACGCCGGTCTCGCTGGTGAACCAGGCCCAGTAGCTCGCGAGGTACACACCGAGCGGAATGATCACCAACGCATACAGAGCAGGCCCGATGTCGCGAACTGCGGTGCCGACCCATGGGCGCTGCACGCGGTAGGCGCGGCGCGCTGACAGGTCGAAGGCAACACTGAGCAATCCGAAGAACGGAATGAAGTACATGCCGGACCACTTGGTTCCGCAGGCCAGGCCGAGCAGGATGCCGGCGCCGAACCTCCACCACCGGAAACCCAGCCGCGGACCCCAGGCAGAGTCGCCGATTCGGCCCTCTTCGTATACCTTCGCCATCCGTTCGCGGACTTGGTCGCGATCGACCACCAGGCATCCGAGGGCGGCGAGAACGAAGAAAGCCAGGAAGATGTCGAGCATTCCCAGGCGTGAGGAGACGAAGGTGACGCCGTCGACGATGAGCAGGATTCCGGCAATCGCGCCGATCAGCGTGGACCGCGTCATGCGGCGCACGATCCGGATGATCAGCAAGACCATCAGTGTCCCGACCAGGGCCGACGAGAATCGCCACCCCCAACCGTTGTAACCGAAGAGTGCTTCGCCGATCGCGATCATCTGCTTACCGATCGGCGGGTGTACCACCAATCCGTAACCGGGATTGTCTTCGATGCCGCCACCGGTCAGAACTTGCCAGCCCTGCGGAACGTAGTGCTTCTCGTCGAAGACAGGTGTGCCGGCGTCGGTCGGGTAGGCGAGCATCGTGAAGCGTGTGATCGCCGCGATAGCGGTGACGAAAGCGGTGACAATCCAGCCGCGCAATCTGTCGGTCGGGCCGAAATCAGGATCCGGTACCAGCGGGCCGGGACTACGCATTACCCGATCGCTCGTGGCGGGCGTTGGCCGCTCGTCCGTCTGCACAGTCACCTGGCAATCGTAGGCTGTCAGGTATGACTGGTCGCTTGGTACTCGCCGCAACACCCATGGGAGATGTCGGTGACGCGTCTCCGCGTCTTCGGTCTGCTCTCGCAACCGCCGACGTCGTTGCTGCGGAGGACACACGACGCACCAAGTCTCTGGCGTCCGCGCTCGAGGTAACCATCACCGGGAAGATCGTCAGTTTCTACGATCAGGTCGAGATTTCCCGGCTGCCCGCGCTGGTCGCCGACGTCGCCGAAGGCAAGACCGTCCTGCTGGTCACGGACGCGGGCATGCCGTCGGTCAGCGATCCCGGATATCGCCTTGTCGCCGCCTGCGTAGCCGAGAACCTCGCCGTCACGTGCTTGCCCGGTCCGTCGGCGGTGACGACGGCGCTGGCACTCTCCGGATTGCCCGTCGAGCGGTTCTGCTTCGACGGGTTCCCGCCGCGTAAGCAGGGGCAGCGCAAGACGTGGCTCTCTGCCTTGGCAACCGAGCAGCGAGCGTGTGTGTTCTTCGAAGCGCCTCATCGCCTTGCCGACTGCCTCGCAGATGCGGTGGAAGTGCTCGGGCCGAATCGCCGCGCGGCCGTGTGCCGGGAATTGACCAAGACCTACGAGGAAGTGAAGCGCGGCACTCTCGGGGAGTTAGCTGCTTGGGCCGCCGAGGGCGTTCGCGGTGAGATCACGGTGGTGCTCGAAGGCGCAGTGCTGGTGGCATCTGATCCTGCCGATCTGGTCGACGAGGTGGAAAGGCTGGTCGAGGGGGGAGCACGATTGAAGGACGCGTGTGCTCTGGTCGCAACGGCCGGAGTCTCCAAGCGTGAGTTGTACGAGACGGTCCTGGCCGCTCGAAAGGACTAGCGGGAGCGGTTCACGGCGGGTGCGCCGGGACGCAGGTTGGCGTCGTCGGCTGCAGCCTGGCCGGCGTGCCAGCCTTCGGCGTCCACGGACCGTCCGCGAGTCTTGCGGGTTGTCGGGAACAATCGATCGAATTCGGCGTCGACGGCCTCGGATGTGGTGGCGAGGATCGGCAGAAGATCCGCGACGTCCATCGATGCCGCGTCGGCCGCTTCGGCGGTGGCTTTGGTGCCGGCGTCACGCAGGCGGTGTCCGATGCGGCTGGCGAACCCGGCCAGGAATCCCTTGCGGAACGAGGTGGTGCGTGAGCCGCCACGATTGCTCGAGTCGGCGAATTGCATTGCACGGGTTGCCTGTACGAGCAGGGAAGTGAACAGCATGTCGACTTGCTGAAGGTCGACCGGAGTGCCGACGACGGTCGCGAGTGCAATGTCGCTGAACCAGACAGTCCTGACACGATTCGATTCGCCGATCTCGGTCAGGAGGTGAACCTTTTCCTTCACGTACGGGTTCTCGATGTGAATGCGTCGGGCATTGACGGATGTGTCGGTGACCCCGGCGCGACTGTGGAGCAGTGCGGAGTCGATGGCGTACCGGGTCATCAACTCCTGGGCCTTCGCGGTGAAAATCTCGGCTTCTTCCGCGAAGTTGGTTGCTTCCGCTTTGGCGAGTAGTCCACGAATTCGCTTGAGTACCTTGGCGTCGACCTCGGTATCGCCGACGCCGGCATAGCTGGTATCGGTGCGTTGCGACGGCCAGGTGGATGGTGGCGCGAGCAACACCGTCCACTGAGGTAGGCGCATCCACGATCGCGCGACGTCGACGATCTGCGAAACGAGGAAGTAGGGATCCTGGAACAGAAGGCCGGCCGCGAGGGAGCGAAAAACGTCGTCGTCCACGGTGATTCGAGAAGCGATGTGCCGAGACTTCGGATACTGCTCGCCGATTGTCTGCAACTGCCCCACCCATTCGAGCGGAGCGCGATCGGAGGCGCGCGACGCCTTCGCGTCGAACAGGATGGTGGTGGCGGCGAGATCGGCGTCGGACGCTTCTTTGCTTCGACGCGCCAGATGAATCAGATCCGCCGGCTGCCATCCGCGGTCGTACGCCGCGGACAGTTCGGAAACGAGATCTCGCACCGCGGAAACGGATTGAGGGCTGACCTCCTGAGTGGACACCCGCGCTCCGTTCCATGGCAGTGTCTGCGCCGAAGCGCTGGTTCGAATGTATGTTCTATTCGTCGTCATGGCTGGAGTGTGCACGTGGGGTCCGACACATCCGCCTGTAACCGGATATCTCGGACCCCACGTGCGGCACTCTCGCTTAGCTCATTCCTCGACGAAGCGGGGGAAAACTGGCGCCGGAGCAGGCAGTTTCCGGTTCGCGTCGATGCGAACCGCAATGTCGGCGAACTGCCGGTTCTCTTCGCTCTGGCCAAGCAGATCGAGGATGCGTGACGCCGCGTCGGGCATCACCGGCTGAACGAGAAGCCCGACGATACGGACCACTTCGAGCGTCACGTACAGAACCGTCGCCATGCGTGCCGGATCCGTCTTGCGCAGAACCCACGGTTCCTGCTTGGAGAAGTACCGGTTGGTCTCGCCGAGAACGCCCCAGATGGCTTCCAGTGCGAGATGCAGCGCCTGCACGTCGAACTCGCTGCGGCACTTGGCAAGCAGGGCATCCGCCGACGCCAGCATCGCCAGGTCGTCCTCGGTGAACTCGCCGGGGGTCGGTACCTGGGCATCGCAGTTCTTCGCGACCATCGTCAGTGAACGCTGCGCGAGGTTGCCCAGTTCATTGGACAGGTCTGCATTCATACGCGTCACGATTGCTTCGTGGCTGTAGCTGCCGTCCTGGCCGTACGAGATCTCGCGGAGCAGGAAGAAGCGGACCGCGTCGAGGCCGTACTGATCGACCATCGCGATGGGGTCGACGACGTTGCCGACCGACTTCGACATCTTCTCGCCCTTGTTGTACAAGAACCCGTGGACGAAGACCCGCTCCGGCAGTTCGATGCCGGCAGACATGAGGAACGCCGGCCAGTACACGGTATGGAAACGCGTGATGTCCTTGCCGATGATGTGCAGGCTCGCGGGCCAGAACTTCTCGAACTCCGCCGAGTCGACGTTCGGGTAACCCACGCCGGTCAGGTAGTTGGTGAGGGCGTCGACCCAGACGTACATGACGTGGTCGGGGTCTCCGGGAACCTCGACGCCCCAGTCGAACGTGGTGCGCGAGATCGACAGGTCCTTGAGGCCGCCCTTGACGAAGCTGACGATCTCGTTGCGACGAGTCGCGGGTGCGATGAACTCGGGATGCTCTTCGTACAGAGCAAGCAAACGGTCCTCGTAGGCCGAGAGACGGAAAGTGTAGTTGGACTCCTCGGTCCACTCCACCGGAGTGCCGGTCTCCGTCGACTGACGGGTGCCGTCGTCCAGGAGCGTGGTCTCGGCTTCGGTGTAGAAGGCCTCGTCACGAACCGAATACCACCCCGAGTAGGTGTCGAGGTAGATGTCGCCCGATGCGGCCATCTTTTCCCAGATCGCCTTGCTGGCGACCTGATGGTCGGCGTCGGTGGTGCGGATGAACCGGTCGTACGAGATGTTCAGGACCTTGTCGAGGTTCTGGAACACGTCGGAGTTCCGAGCCGCGAGTTCGCGGACGTCGATGCCCTCTTTGATCGCTGTCTGCTGCATCTTCAGACCGTGCTCGTCGGTGCCGGTCATGAAGAACACTTCATGACCGTCCAACCGCTTGAAACGGGCGAGCGCGTCCGAGGAGATGTACTCGTACGCGTGGCCGATGTGCGGAGCGCCGTTGGGATACGCGATCGCTGTCGTGATGTAGAACGGCGATCGTTCCGCGCCTTCCGGGGCAGCGGAGTCCGGGCGCGGGGTCTGGGAGGGTGAGGCAGGCACAGTCATGGTGGGCTTACTCTATCGGGCGTGAGCAAAGACCGTCCCGCCCCCGATGCCCCTGAGCCCTTGTCGCCTCTGATCGACGCACATACGCACCTCGACGCCTGTGGTGCGCACGACGCTGCGACCGTGGCCGAAATTGTCGATCGGGCCGAAGCCGTCGGCGTCGGACGGGTCGTCACGGTGGCCGACGACCTTGATGCCGCACGCTTTGCCGTCGACGCTGCGAACTGGGATTCGAGGGTTTACGCAGCCGTCGCAATCCATCCGACCAGGGCGAACGTCCTCGATGTCGACACCAGAGCCGAGATAGAACGGTTGGCGTCCGATCCGCGGGTCGTCGCGGTGGGGGAGACCGGGCTGGATCTCTACTGGCCAGGCAAGCTCGAAGGGTGCGCCACCATCGAGGAGCAGGTCGACGGTTTCCGGTGGCACATCGACCTCGCGAAGCGTCTCGGTAAGACGCTGATGATTCACAATCGCGAAGCCGATCAGGACCTGCTGCGGGTGCTGCACGAGGAAGGCGCGCCGGAGACCGTGGTGTTCCATTGCTTCTCCTCGGATTCGGAGATGGCCCGTGCGTGCATCGACGCGGGCTACGTGTTGAGTTTCTCGGGAACCGTGAGTTTCAAGAATGCGAAGGCGCTGCGTGAGGCCGCGCTGTTGGTGCCCTCGGATCAGCTGATCGTCGAGACGGATGCGCCGTTCTTGACGCCGCACCCGTTCCGCGGTGCGCCCAACGAGTCGTACTGCCTGCCGTACACGGTGCGCGCACTCGCAGAGATCCGCAGCGAGGATCCGCAGGCGCTGGCAGCAGCGTCCACGGCGACAGCGGAGCGCGTCTACAAGCTCTGACGCTATGGTGGTCTGACAGGTAACTCCGCGCCCGGGACGGTCGTGTCCCGGTTCGTCTACTGCGCGGAGTATTCAGATGAATGACTACAACGTGGTCACAGTCCGCATCGAAACGTGGGAATTCGAGTGCTGTGCACCGTTGCCGGTGGTCGGCGAAAAATCTGCGTGGGCTTTGCACCCCACACGTGAGTCGCTGTGGTTCGACGGGACGGTTCATGGAGGAATCTATCCCGACGACGTGGAACCTACGGCCGGGATCGTTCTCTCGATCCGACTCGAGCGCGGCGAGTTTGTCGAACAAGAACCCAGGCACTGGGTATTGGTACCTGGGAGCACCGATCACGTTCGAGTCGAGAAGGTCCCACGGTCTTTTCGCGGCATGTCGTCGCTGGTTGCCGGTCGTCGTGGCTGGATGGAGACGGCCGTTGTCGTCGAGCTTGCTCTTCCCGCGAGGGGATGAGGGCGCACAGCTTCACTGAGCCGACGCCGGTCGACTCTTCGGTCCGGATCGTCAGCGTTCATGTCGACGCGGTCGAAGTCGAGTGCTGCGGACCGTTTCCGGTGGTCGGTGAACCATGCTCGTGGACATTGACACCGCGATCGCAGGACGACGATTTCGACGGTTGGGTTCACGGCGGGATGCCGGCGTCTGGAGTCGTGACCACCGGTGTGGTGCTCGGGATTCTCGTGGTCACGACGACGTACGAGGAAGTCGGAAGTCCACGCATGTGGTTGCCCGTCGAAGGTAGCGAGACCTATCGAAGGGTCGAGGCCAGTCCTCGGTGGTTCCGAAGGTTCGGCGACTTCGACTTCGAGCCGCAGAATCGGATCGAGACCGGGCTGGTCGTCGAATTGGCCACCACCCGTGCGCCTTTCCGGTAGTCCCCACTACCAAAAAGGCGCACAGGGGGCTTGCCCCTAGAGAACCTTCGCCAGGAAGTCCTGGGTGCGCTGCTGCTGGGGGTTGCCGAACAGACTCTCCGGCTTACCTTCTTCGACGATGTATCCGTCGGCCATGAAGATGACTCGGTCGGAAACCTCACGGGCGAAGCCCATCTCGTGGGTCACGACGACCATGGTCATGCCCTGCTTGGCGAGGTCGCGCAGCACCTGCAGAACCTCACCCACCATTTCGGGGTCGAGGGCGCTGGTGGCCTCGTCGAAGAGCATGATGTCCGGACTCATCGCGAGTGCGCGGGCGATGGCAACGCGCTGCTTCTGCCCACCGGACAGGCTGGCGGGCTTGGCATCTGCCTTCTCCGCGAGACCGACCTGGCCGAGCAGTTTGACGGCGATCTCGCGAGCTTGCTCCTTGGTCGATCGCCCGGTCTGCACCGGAGCGAGCATCACGTTTTCGACGACGCTCATGTGGGGGAACAGGTTGAAGTGCTGGAACACCATCCCGATGTGCTGGCGCACCTTGTCGATGTCGACATCCTTGTTCGTGAGGTCGAACTGGTCGACGCGCACGGATCCGGCGGTGATGTCTTCGAGGCGGTTGAGGCAACGCAGGAAGGTCGACTTGCCGGAACCGGAAGGCCCGATGACGCAGACCACTTCACCGCTCTTGATGTCGACGTCCAGGCCCTTGAGGACCTCGTTGTCGCCGAACGACTTCTTCAGTCCCTTGACCGAAATCTTGACCTCGGTGGCGGACTTGCCCATGTTGACGGCTGTTTCGGTCACTTGTTGATCCTCTTCTCGAGGCGGTTCGACAGCTTGGTGAGCGCCATGATGATGATGAAGTACATGACGCCGATGATCAGCCACATGTTGAACGACTGGAAGTTGCGCGCGATGATGATGCGCCCTGTCTGAGTGAGCTCGGCGAGTCCGATGACCGACAGGATCGACGTGTCCTTGAGGGTGATCACGAACTGGTTGATGTACGACGGGATCATCGTGCGAATTGCCTGCGGCATGATGACTTTTCGCATCGACTTCATGTAGCTGATGCCCAGGCTTCGTGACGCCTCCATCTGTCCCTTGTCGACGGACAGGATGCCGCCGCGGACGATTTCAGCCATGTACGCGCCGGCGTTGAGCGAGAGCGTGATGATGCCTGCGGTGAAGGCGGACATCTGGAAATGCAGGGCTGCCGGGATGCCGAAGTAGATGAAGAATGCCTGCACCAACAGCGGTGTGCCGCGGAAGATGTCGACGTAGGTTGTGCCTATACCTCGGACGAACATGTTGGTGGACACGCGGCAGAGACCGAAGATCGCGCCTAGGACCAGAGCGATCGCGATCGAGACGACGGAGAGAACGATCGTCAACCACAGGCCCTTGAGAAGCTGCGGGTAGGTGCTCTTGATCAAGCCGATGATGGAGTTGTCCGACGTCGACGCGCCCTGACCGAGGTAGGTCGAGACGATTTCGTCGTACTGGCCGTCGTCGCGCAGGTTCTGCAGTCCGGCGTTGAACATCTGGAGCAGTTCGGCGTTCTGGCCCTTGTTGACTGCGAAGCCGTAGCTCGCGCCCACCTCTTTTTCGGTGACCGTCTTGAGGCCGTTGCCCTGTGTGATGCCGTAGGCGAGGACGGGGTAGTCGTCGAAGACTGCGACGGAGTTCCCGGTGCGGACCTCGTCGTACATGCTGGCGGAGTCGGCGAAATAGACTGTGGTGAAGCCGTATTGGTCCTTGATGGACTCGGCGAAGCTGGCGCCCTCGGTGCCGTTCTTGACGGCGACGCGCTTGCCCCTCAGATCCTCGTACGACTTCACGTCGTTGTCGGTCTCGAGGACCGCCATCTGCACGCCCGACTCGAAGTACGGGTCGGAGAAGTCGAACACCTGCTTGCGGGCGTCGGTGATGGACATGCCCGCGATGACGCCGTCCGCCTGGCCGGCCTGCACGGCCTGAAGGGCCGCGTCGAAGCCGAGCTGCTTGATGTCGACCTTGAAGCCTTGGTCCTCGGCGATCGCATTGAGCAGGTCGATGTCGATGCCGACGAGTTTGCCGTCTTCGTTCTCGAATTCGAACGGGGCGAATGTCAGATCGGTGGCGATCGTGTAGGTGCGGCCGGGTTGCGCGCTCGCGATTCCGGGGGCGAACAGCGCTGCGATCAGCGCCAGCAGGATGGCCAGGATCGGCCACCTGGCATTACGTGGTCTGTCGAATCTTCTTCGCACTATCGCCCAGCTTTCTTCTGTCGCGCCCGGGATCGCCGGACTGCTTTGAACCAGACGAGAACATACTGCGCCCAGAGCTGAATCGATACACGGGTATCGGAGCCGGAAAGTGCAGAACACACGACACGCCGTTGCCGTTCCGTGACAAAAGTCGCATTTCGTTGTGATTTGGTTGCCGATACAACGCTCGGTCGTTACCGTATTGTGATCGAACGTCGTCTGCCTTGGGATTTCCTGTGTCGCCTTTTGCCAAGATCAACTCCACGAAGTCACCACTTCTCTATTCAGTGGTGGGTGCGTTGCTTCTGACGCTCATCGTCGGGGGTGCGCTCGCCGTGGTTCGGCACAAGACGATCACCCTCGACGTCGACGGCGACATGATTTCGCTGTCCACGATGTCGAGCAGTGTCGGTACCGCTCTCGAGGACGCCGGATACCCGGTCGATCCCAAGGACGCGCTCGCACCCAGTGCCGATTCCTCCCTGTCCGATGGCGATACCGTCGTACTGCGCCGTGCCCGTGAGTTGGCTCTGACCGTCGACGGTCAGCCGACCACCATCTGGACCACCGCATTGACGGTCGACGAGGCATTGAAGCAGGTAGATGTTTCCGACGACTTCGCAGTCTCAGCTTCGCGCTCGCATCGTCTGCCGCTCGAACGGACCGAGCTCGACGTCGTCAGCCCGAAGACCGTCAGCGTCAGCGACGGTGGTGCTCCGGCGGCGGAGGTCAAGCTCGCCGCCGTGACCGTCGGCGATCTTCTCGCGGCCAAGAATGCGCCGCTCGAGCAGGCCGACTCGGTGGTTCCCACCGCCGACACACCCGTTACCAACGGCCTGACCATCCAGGTCACTCGCGACCGCACGGACACTCGCGTCGAGACGCAGCCGATCGCGCCGCCGGAGAACAAGGTCGAGGATCCCGAGCTGGAGAAGGACAAGACCGTCGTCGAGAACCCGGGTGTTCCGGGTGAGCGCACGGCCACCGTCGAGGTCAAGACCGTCAACGGCGTCGAGGCCGGACGAACCGAACTGTCCGCGACCGTGATCAAGGAACCGGTCGCAGCAGTGGTGAAGGTCGGTACCAAGCAGGCTTCCGCTCCCGCTGTGTCCAACGCGTCGACGTGGGATGCCATTGCTCAGTGCGAGGCGACCGGAAACTGGGCCATCAACACCGGCAACGGTTTCTACGGAGGACTTCAGTTCACCCAGAGCACCTGGGAAGCATTCGGCGGCGGTCAGTACGCAGCTCGCGCCGACCTCGCATCACGTGAACAGCAGATCGCGATCGGCGAGAAAGTCCGCGCCGGTCAGGGCTGGGGTGCTTGGCCGTCCTGCACCAGCAAATTGGGCCTGCGCTGACGCGCTCACACCTCACAGAACACAGGAACCGATGTCACCGTTCGCCAAGATCAACTCGACCAGGTCGCCGTTGTTGTACTCGGCGATCGCCGCTCTTCTCCTGACGGTTCTCGTGGGTGGTGTTCTGGCCGTCGTCCGGCACAAGACCATCACTCTCGATGTCGACGGTGAGCAGATTCGCCTGAGCACCATGTCGACCAACGTCGACGGCGCTCTCGAGGACGCGGGTTACCCGATCGGTGACAAGGATGCAGTTGCTCCCGCGGCCGACGCTTCGCTGTCCGACGGCGACACCGTGGTGCTCCGTCGTGCCCGTGAGATCACGCTGACGGTCGACGGTCAGCCGCAGAAGCTCTGGACCACAGCCTTGACCGTCGACGACGCGTTGAAGCAGTTGGACGTCGCGGCGGATGTGCACGTGTCGGCTTCGCGCTCGCAGCGTCTTCCGCTGGACGGCGCCGCGCTCGACGTGCTGACACCGGTCGTCGCAAAACTGGTCGACGGCGCAAACGCGGCAGCAGACGTGCGTATCGCGGCGCCGACGGTCGGGGAGTTCCTTACCGCCAACGGCACTCCGCTCGAGCAGTCGGACACGGTGGTTCCCGCCGCCGACGCTCCACTGACCGAGGGCCTGGAGGTCACGGTGACGCGCAACCGCACCGAGAACAAAGTCGAGACTTTGCCGCTCGATCCGCCGGATCAGCGCATCGAGGATCCGACGATGAACCAGAGCCGCACGATCGTCGAGAACCCGGGCGTGCCCGGCGTGCGTGACGTGACGTTCGCCGTGAATCTCGTCAACGGTGTCGAAGCCGGACGTACCCAGGTCTCGGAGACGATCACCACACCGGCGCAGCCGAAGGTCGTGCGTGTCGGAACGAAGCCGGGCACCGAGGTGCCGCCCGTGGAGAACGGTTCGACGTGGGATGCGCTCGCACAGTGCGAGGCCACCGGTAACTGGGCCATCAACACCGGCAACGGTTTCTACGGCGGCGTGCAGTTCGACCAGAACACCTGGGAACGACAGGGCGGGTTGAAGTATGCGCCCCGCGCCGACCTCGCCACCCGTGAAGAACAGATCGCGATTGCGACACAGACCCAGCGCACTCAGGGCTGGGGCGCATGGCCGTCGTGCTCGGGTCGCCTCGGACTGGGATAAGTTCTACTGGTGTCAGACGCCGAACAATCGAACGAACCCATCGCTACTCCGCGCGGGCAGGCAGCCCTGCTCGGTCCGGTCGAGGTGCGCGCTCTTGCCGAGGAATTCGGTGTCCGGCCCACGAAACAGTTGGGGCAGAACTTCGTTCACGACGCCAATACCGTGAGGCGCATCGTCACCACGGCAGGCGTGACACGTGACGACGTCGTTCTCGAGGTAGGGCCTGGTCTCGGTTCGCTGACGATGGCGCTGATGGACGTGGTCGATCGGGTCATCGCGGTCGAGATCGATCCCAACCTCGCGGCTCGCCTGCCGAAGACGGTGGCCGAGCGAGCGCCGGAACTGGCCGATCGCCTGACCGTCGTCGAAGCCGACGCGATGCGTGTGCTGCCTTCGCAGATTCCCGGCGAGCCGACCGCGCTTGTCGCGAACCTGCCGTACAACGTCGCGGTGCCGGTGCTGTTGCACCTGTTCGCGTCGCTTCCGAGTCTGCGGACCGCACTCGTGATGGTGCAAGCCGAGGTTGCCGATCGCCTGGCGGCTGATCCGGGAAGCAAGATCTACGGCGTTCCCAGCGTCAAGGCCAACTTCTTCGGCGAGGTTCGCCGCGCCGGTGCCGTCGGACGCAACGTGTTCTGGCCGGTGCCGAAGGTCGAATCAGGACTGGTTCGTATCGATCGGTACGCGGAGCCGCCGTGGCCGATGGACGAGAAGCACCGCAAGCAGGTTTTTGCGGCGATCGACGCCGCGTTCGCACAGCGCCGCAAGACTTTGCGTGCCGCTCTCAGCGGTTGGGCAGGTTCGCCTGCCGAGGCCGAACGACGGCTCCTCGCTGCCGGCATCGAGCCACAGACGCGTGGTGAGATGCTCGACGCAGCAGCCTTCGTTCGGCTTGCTGGAGGCGAATAGCCCCGTGCGCGGTTAAGGAGTGCAGGGACTCCCTAACCGCGCACAGGGGCTTGCCCCCTTATTTGAACCGCCGCAACCTCAGGCTGTTGCTCACCACGAACACACTGCTGAATGCCATTGCGGCACCGGCGAGCATCGGGTTGAGCAGGCCGGCCGCAGCCAGCGGGATCGCAGCCGTGTTGTAGGCGAATGCCCAGAACAGGTTGCCCTTGATGGTCTTGAGCGTCTTGCGGGACAGTCGAATTGCATCGGCCGCCGACCGCAGGTCACCTCGCACCAGAGTGATGTCGCTGGCCTCGATCGCAACGTCGGTACCCGTGCCCATCGCCAGGCCGAGATCGGCCTGAGCCAGGGCTGCCGCGTCGTTCACGCCGTCGCCGACCATGGCCACGACGCGTCCTTCCGCCTGCAGTTTCTTGACGGCGTCGACCTTGTCCGCAGGCATGACCTCGGCGAAGACGGTGCTGATCCCGACCTGATCCGCGACAGTGCGAGCAACGGTGGCGTTGTCACCGGTCAGCAGAACCGGTTCGAGGCCGAGTGCTTTCAACTGCGCGATTGCTTCGGCGCTCGTGTCCTTGACCGCGTCGGCGATCACGAGGATGCCGTGCGCCTTGCCGTCCCAGCCCACCGCGATTGCGGTGCGCCCGGCCTTCTCTGCTGCAGCCTTCGCCTCGCGGAGATTTTCCGGCAACGGCATCGACCAGTCGGCGAGCAGCGCGTCTCGGCCCGCGACGACGGCGTGACCGTCGACCATTCCCTGCACGCCGCGCCCGGCGACGTTCACGAAATCCTCGACCGTAGGCAATTCGCCCACAGCTTCGGTCGCACCCTTCGCGATCGCTGCGGCGATGGGGTGCTCGGAGCGATGTTCGAGTGCGCCGGCCAGCCGAAGGACCTCGTCGACGGTTGTTCCTTCGCCCACCACGGTGTCCAGCAATGTCATCTGACCGGTGGTGACGGTTCCCGTCTTGTCGAGCACGACGGTGTCGACTGCGCGCGTCGATTCGAGCACCTCGGGTCCCTTGATGAGGATTCCCATCTGGGCTCCGCGGCCCGTGCCCACCAACAGAGCTGTGGGCGTTGCCAATCCGAGAGCACAGGGGCACGCGATGATCAGCACGGCGACCGCAGCGGTGAACGCCATCTCGATGGGGTTGCCGGTACCGAGCCAGTAGCCCAGTGTCGCAACGGCAATCGCGATGACGACCGGCACGAAGATACCGGCGATCCGATCGGCGAGGCGCTGAACTTCGGCCTTGCCGTTCTGTGCGTCTTCGACCAGTGCCGCCATCTGGGCGAGTTGGGTGTCGCTCCCGACCCGGGTGGCCTCGACGGTCAAGGTTCCACCGACGTTAACGGTGGCGCCGACGACAGTGTCCCCGACACCGACTTCCTCCGGCACGGATTCGCCGGTCAACATGCTCATGTCGACGGCTGAGCGGCCCTCGGTGATGATGCCGTCGGTGGCGATCTTCTCGCCGGGCCGGACGATGAAGGAGTCGCCCGCTGCCAGTTCTTCGGCGGGGATTCGTACTTCGACGCCGTTGCGCAATACCGCGACGTCTTTCGCACCGAGTTCCATGAGTGCGCGTAGTGCGGCGCCGGACGTGCGCTTGGACTTGTGCTCGAAGTAGCGTCCGGCCAGCACGAACGTGATGACGCCCGCGGCAACTTCGAGGTAGATGTTGGCGCTGCCGTCCATCCGGTCGACCGTCAGCCGGAAGGCGTGCTTCATACCGGCTTCGCCCGCAGTGCCGAAGAACAGTGCGTAGAGCGACCAGACGAAGGCCGAGATGGTGCCCAGCGAGATGAGCGTGTCCATCGTGGCCGCGCCGTGACGCAGGTTCACCCAGGCAGCCCGGTGGAAGGGGAGGGCCGCCCACACGATGACCGGTGCGGCCAGTGTGAGGGAGAGCCATTGCCAGTTGTCGAACTGCAGCGCAGGAATCATCGCCATAGCGATGACCGGCACGGAGAGAAGAGTCGAGATGATCAGGCGGGTACGGAGCTCGCGCAGATCACGATCCTGCGGGGTTTCCGCATCCGGGTCGACGGTGTCCGCCGCGCTGGGCGGCTTGGGGAGCGCGGCGGAATAACCGGCGTTCTCGACGGCAGTGACCAGATCTTCGACGGGTACCCCGTCCGGGAAGGTGACCTTGGCCTTCTCCGTCGCGTAGTTGACGGTGGCTGTGACGCCGTCGATCTTGTTGAGCTTCTTCTCGATTCGTGACGCGCAGGAGGCGCAGGTCATCCCGGTGATCGCGAGTTCGACGCTGCTCGAGTTGGCAGCATTGTCGACCGCAGTCGGTGACGTCATCAGTGCCCTCCCTCGTGATTGTCTGGAACTGAAGCTGTGGAAATGCCTGCATCAACAGTGAATTCGGCGGTCCGAACCACGCCCTCGTGCTGGAAGTCGAGGAACAGCCGGTATGTGCCTTCGCTCGGTGCCTGTGCGTGGAAGGAAATGTCCGGACCAGGAGCTGTGACGCCGTCGCCTGGCTCGCCTTCGGGGTGCACGTGCAGGTAGGCGAGGTCGCCGGTGCGCAGGGCAACGAGGTGACCGAAGGCACCGAGGTACGGATCGAGATCGGTGACCGGGGCTCCGTCGCGAGCAACGCTCAGCGTGATCGGGCCGCCGGCAGTGGTCAGATCACCGTCGAGAGTCACGGTGTATCCGTCGACGGTTGCGGTCGCGCTCTTCGCAGGTAGCGGCGCAGGAGTGAATTCGCCTGCCACGTCGAAGTTTCGGCCGAGTGTCAGTTGGGTGCCGTCGGTGGGATCGAAGTCCGCGAAGACTCGGTAGGTGCCGGCGGCGGGCCAGGCCCAGTCGATCGACCAGGTGCCGTCTGCAGCGAGGGACGGATGTACGTGGCGGAATTCGCTGGTGTCGTTTCGGACGACAATGAGGTGGAGTTTCTTCTCGTGCAGGAGGTCGAAATCGACGACGGGCGTGTTGGTGTCGTCGAGAATCCGGAAGGTCAAGGTTCCCGGCTCCCCAGCTCGACCGGGTGCGGTCACATCGGTGAGTGTGTATCCGCCGGAGGAGACTTCGAGACCTGCAGGTGTTGCCGAATCCATGCCTGGCATCGATTCGGTGGTTGATTCGTGGGTGCTGTGCTGGGTGGTGGACATGTCTATCGGGCTTCCGATTGCGGCCCCCACGCCGAGGGCGGCGCCGAAGACGGCGACCAGCCCTACGGCGTAGGCGGCAAGTGTTGTCGAGGTGCGCACGGCTGACTCAGCTTGGTACGACTGCGTAGCCGGCTTCGTCGACTGCTGCGACGACGTCGGCTGCGGAGACGGGAGCATCGCTGGTGACAACGACGCGTCCGCTCGCCAGTTCGACATCCACCGCGGTTACTCCCGCGATGTTGCCGATCTCTTCCTTGACGGATCCGACGCAGTGTCCGCAGGTCATTCCGGAAACGGTGTATTCGGCGGTGGTCATCGCAGATCCCTTCGGTTGTGGAAAGCTTATTTTACGGATACCCGGTGTAGGTATCGCTCTGCAATCGAAGGTACCCCCAGGGGGTATGCCTGTCAACGGGCTGGGCAGTGATGAAGGCCTCAAGGAAGACAACACGGCGGATGTGTGGTCTACTTGTGTTGGTCGTAAGTGTTTGTGTTTGTGTTTCCACGCTCGCAAATGGTTAGGTTGCGAGCGTTTGGACATCCTCCACGGATTTGTCTCAGAACGGTCGTAGTAAGTGACCCGGGCGGTCGAAGCGACTGCCTGTTGACACTGTGTTAGAGGAGATTTACATGGCAGAGGGCATCGTGAAGTGGTTCAACTCCGAGAAGGGGTTCGGCTTCATCGCTCCCGAAGACGGCAGTGCTGACGTCTTCGTTCACTACTCCGAGATCCAGAGTGGCGGCTTCCGCACTCTCGAGGAGAACCAGCGCGTGGCGTTCGAGATCGGTCAGGGCAACAAGGGCCCGCAGGCCACCGGCGTTACCATCGTCTAAGACGTCCATGTGAGTCGGGCAACCGACGCATGACGTACTGATAAGACCCCAACTCTTCGGAGTTGGGGTCTTGTTGTATTTGGGTGAAAAACGCTGTCATGCATCGAGATACCGCTGAGTGGCGACTGCCGTTTCCGCCGCGATCGTGCGGCATTCCTCGCGGAGTTCAGGTGGATTCACAACGGTGAAATCGACGTCGAAAGCTCTGAGCCAGTGTGCGATCGATCGCAGAGAAGTGCCCGAAAGCACTATGACGCAACGCCCTTCGTCGGTGGACTCCACCGATCCCCACTGTTCGTTGACCATGGGTGCTATCTGCTCGATGGGTGCATGCAGTAGAACTGTTGCGCGCGTGGAGGAATAGGCCCGAGCGACACCGCGGGACACGAAGTCTGCTGCACCACCGGCGGGTAGTTCCCGCGGCACGAATCGTGGGCCGGTGGGGATCTTGGGTTCCATCCGGTCGACGCGGAACGACCGCCAGTCTTCGCGAGACAGATCCCAAGCCACCAGATACCACCGAACACCCGACCGCACGAGCCTGTACGGTTCCACCTCGCGTCGGCTCTGGGTGCCGTCGTGAGTGCTGTAGTCGAATCTCAATCGCTCGTGGTTGTGGCATACGGATGCGATGGCGGACAGTACCGACGCATCGACTGCGCTCGCGGCGGGCTCGCGTGGCACGACGTCGATCGACAGCGACTCCAGACGGTGTCGCAGCCTCGACGGCATGATCTGCCGCAGCTTCGCCAGCGCGCGCATCGAGGCCTCGCCGATGCCGACCACCGAGCCGGTCGCTCCGGACTGCAGTGAAAGTGCCACCGCGAGCACTTCTTCGTCATCGAGCTGTAGCGGGGGCATCTCCGCGCCCGCTCCCAGGCGATATCCGCCACCGACTCCGACTGTCGCGTCGACCGGGTAGCCGAGATCGCGGAGGCGGTCCACGTCACGTCTGACTGTGCGCGGGGTGATCGCGAGTTTGTCTGCGAGTTCGGCACCGGACCAGTCTCGACGCGTCTGGAGCAGTGACAGCAACCGCAGTAGGCGAGCCGATGTCTCCTTCATGGCCAGAAGTCTGCCAAACATTTAGGACCCAATGCGTCCTCAATTGAATTTAGGTTGGTCCACATCCGATCAGTCGAGAAGAAATTGGGGCACATCATGAGTCGCATCAACGACGGCAGACCGATGATCGAGACGAAGGCGCTCACCAAGCACTTCGCCCAGGGCAAGAAGCTCGTGGAAGCAGTCAAGGGAGTCACTCTCGACGTAGCGGAGGGCGAGTTGGTTGCCTTGCTTGGGCCGAACGGTGCCGGAAAATCGACGACGTTGCGCATGCTGACCACCTTGCTCGAGCCCACTTCCGGTACTGCGCGGATCGCGGGATTCGACATCGCTGCGGCACGAAACGAGGTGCGATCGAGCCTCGGATACGTCGGACAGGGGAACGGAGCCGGCCACAACCAGCGGGTTCGCGACGAGTTGGTGACGCAGGGGTTGTGCTACGGAATGCCCAAGGGCGACTCGCAGGTCCGGGCCGACGAATTGCTGCGTGATCTCGAACTCACCGAGTTGGGTACTCGAAAGGTCAGTACGCTGTCCGGCGGGCAGCGACGGCGGCTCGATATCGCTCTGGGCCTGGTCCATCGCCCACCGCTCCTGTTCCTCGACGAGCCGACCACGGGCATGGACCCGCAGAGTCGGGCCAACCTCTGGGACCACATCCTCCGGCTGCGGCGCGAGATGGGCACCACGATCGTGCTGACCACGCACTACCTCGAAGAAGCGGATTCGATGGCGGAGCGGGTCATCGTCATCGACGAGGGCACTGTCATCGCGGACAACACCGCTGCCGCACTCAAAGCGGATCTCGCGGGGGATCATCTTCTGCTCACCTTCGACAGTGCCGAAGCGGCCGCCGTCGCAGCGTCGGTGGCCGAGCAACTTGTCACTGTGCGTGACGTCACGGTCGAGGCAAACTCGGTGAGTATCCGTGCCGGCGAGGGTGATTCGACGCTCCCGGTATTGCTGCGTGAAGCCGATACCCGCGGCGCCCGCGCAGTTACTGCCGACATCACCAGGCCGACTCTCGACGACGTTTTCCTCACTCTCACCGGCCGCAGCCTGCGCGAGAGCGCCGCCGCGGTCGCTTCCTAGAACTACGACGAAGAACTACGACGAACAGGAACCCGCCATGACAATCACACTCGATACCCCACGTAGCGCGCACGGCAACATCGTTCGAGACAGCGCGATCGTGATGGGTCGTGAACTGCGACCGATGTTGCGTGACCCGGTCAGCGTCATCTTCAGCCTCATCCAGCCGCTGATCCTGTTGGCGTTGTTCGGGCCTCTGCTCAAAGGGGTTCCGGGTACCGGTGACGGCGTATGGAATTGGTTCATTCCCGGTGTGTTGGTGATGATCGCGATCTTCGGAACGACGATGACCGGGTCCAACCTCCTGATGGAGATGCAGCAGGGATCGCACGAGCGAATGTTGGTGACTCCGCTCCGACGCTCGTCCTTGTTGATCGGGCGAGCGTGCAAGGAGATGGTTCCGCTTGCCGCGCAGGCGATTCTGATCATTCTGGTCGCACTTCCGCTCGGATTGGACGTCAATGCAGCGGGAGCCGCGCTCGGGATAGTCCTGCTGGGAGTGTTCGGCGTCGGACTCGGTGCGCTCTCGTACGCTCTCGCTCTGGCTGTGCGGGAGCAGGATTGGATGTTCTGGGTCGTTCAGCAGACGCTGATGTTCCCGCTCCTGATCCTGTCGGGAACCATGCTTCCACTCGAGGACGCACCAGGTTGGATGAAGGTCCTCGTGAACATCAATCCGCTCGGCTACGTCGTAGACGCCGAGCGGGCACTCTTTGCCGGAGACTTCGCGTCGAGCAGCGTTCTGGCAGGAATCGTCGCCGCCTTGGGCGTGGCGGTGGTCGGTCTGGGCGTAGGTGTGCGCGCGGTGAAATAGCGTGGGTGTGCTGGCTGTCGGACGGGCTGCTGCGGTCGCAGGTTTTCGCCCAGGTGTTCGCAGCGCCTATTGTTGTTCCTTGTGCTCTCCGTCGTTCCACGCCCCGTAGTCGTCCGGGCCCCGTCCAAGGTGAATCTCCACCTTGCCGTCGGGGACCTGCGAGACGACGGCTATCACGAGCTGACGACGGTTTTTCAGGCATTGTCGCTGGCAGACACCCTCACGGTGGCGCCTGCGGACACCTTGACCGTGCGGGTGATCGGCGACGACGCCGCGGCCGTGCCGACCGATCGCACCAACCTCGTGTGGCGTGCCGCCGAGATGCTCGCCGTCGAGGGTGGCGTGGCCCCGAACGTCGAGATAGTCATCGAGAAAGGCATCCCCGTCGCAGGCGGAATGGCCGGCGGGAGTGCCGACGCAGCCGCCGCTTTGGTTGCGCTCAACGCTTTGTGGAAGCTCGACTTCTCGCGGCCTGATCTCGACGCTTTTGCGGCACGCCTCGGGAGTGACGTTCCGTTCTCACTGCACGGTGGCACTGCCCTCGGAACCGGCCGCGGCGAACAACTTGTCCCCGTCTTGACCCGCCACACTTTTCACTGGGTGTTGGCGCTGGCCAAGGGCGGCTTGAGCACACCGGTCGTGTTCCGCGAGCTGGACAAGCTGCGGGCAGAGGGCTCCCCGAAACGGGTGGGGAGCGCCGATGCGTTGATCCAGGCACTGACCACGGGTGACGCTCATCTGCTTGCGTCGCTGCTCGGCAACGATCTGCAGGCGGCGGCACTCTCACTCAACCCGGATCTACGACGGACGCTTCGAGCGGGCGTCGAAGCCGGAGCTTTGGCCGGCATCGTCTCCGGCTCCGGACCGACATGCGCCTTTCTCTGCGCCGACGCACAGTCCGCGGTGGAAGTGAGCGCAGAACTTGCGGGAGCGGGGGTGTGCCGCACCGTTCGCGTGGCGAGCGGACCCGTTCCCGGAGCACGAATACTCGACAATGCGGCAAAGGGACAGCACTGATGGCGAATCTGATCAATCTGGAAAACGTGTCGAAGTCTTTCGGCGTCAAGCCGTTGCTCGACGGGGTCTCCCTGGGCGTCGAGGAGGGCGAGCGCATCGGCGTCGTCGGTCTCAACGGTGGCGGTAAGACGACCATGCTCGAAGTCCTCGCGGGTGTGGAGCAGCCGGATTCGGGACGCGTCAGCCGCGTCGGCGGATTGCGTATGGCCGTCGTGACGCAGCGCGGTGTGCTGCCTCCCGGCTCCACTGTCGGTGAAGTGGTCCTGGGGCCGCTCGGAGTGGCGCAACACGAATGGGCCGGCGACGCGCGCATCCGTTCGGTGCTCTCGGGTATCGGCATCGACAACTTGGGCGCCGGTGGCGAGCGGTCCGCATTGGACGCCAAGGTCGACGGCCTGTCCGGCGGTGAGCGTCGCCGCGTGGCTCTCGCTGCGGCTCTGGTTCAGGACCTCGACCTGCTGGTGCTCGACGAGCCCACCAACCACCTCGACGTCGAAGGTGTTCAGTGGTTGGCCGAGCACCTCGTCTCGCGTCGCAGCGCGCTTGTCGTCGTGACCCACGATCGCTGGTTCCTCGACACCGTCGCCACCCGCACCTGGGAGGTTGTCGGCGGCGGCGTCGAAAGCTACGAGGGTGGCTACAACGACTGGGTGTTCGCTCGCGCCGAGCGCTCGCGTCAGGCTGACGCTTCCGAAGAGCGTCGACGCAACCTTGCACGCAAGGAACTCGCATGGCTGCGCCGCGGTGCGCCGGCCCGTACGTCCAAGCCGAAGTACCGCATCGAGGCCGCAGAGGCCCTGATCGCCGACGTTCCGGCACCTCGTGACGCGGTCGCTCTTGCGTCGTTCGCGCAGCGTCGGCTCGGCAAGGTTGTCATCGAACTCGAAGACGCGCGTCTGGAGACTCCGGACGGTCGTGTACTCGTCGAGGATCTGACCTGGCGTCTCGCTCCAGGTGAGCGTGTAGGCCTGGTCGGTGTCAACGGCTCGGGCAAGACGACTCTGCTGCGGACTCTGGCCGGCGAACTCGAGCCTGCCGCCGGAAAGCGCATTCAGGGGCAGACCGTCCACATCGGTTGGCTCAAGCAGGAACTCGACGATCTACCGACCGACATGCGCGTACTTGACGCGGTCAAGGATGTAGCCGAGCGAATCACGCTGGGAGACAAGGAAGTATCGGCGGGTCAGCTGGCTGAGCGGTTGGGCTTCACACCGGCGCGTCAGCGCACCCCAGTCGGTGATCTCTCCGGTGGTGAGCGCCGACGTCTGCAGTTGACGCGTGTCCTCATGGCCGAGCCCAACGTCCTGCTTCTCGACGAGCCGACCAACGATCTCGACATCGACACGCTTCAGCAACTCGAAGATCTGCTCGACGGCTGGGCGGGCACCATGGTGGTCATCTCGCACGACCGGTACCTGATCGAGCGCATCTGTGACACCACCTGGGCGCTCTTCGGTGACCGCAAGCTCACCAACCTGCCCGGTGGTATCGAGGACTACCTGCGTCGGCGCGCAGCAATGGGGGATGGCGACAACCCGTCGGTGGCCTCGACGGCGAGTGGTGCGTCGAAGAGCAAGCAGGTCCGTGACGGCGCCGCGGATCGCGCTGCACGCAAGGAACTTTCGAAGCTCGAGCGGTCCATTGCGAAGTTCGACGACCGAGAGAAGAAGCTGCACGCTTCCCTCGCCGACGCGGCCACCGACCCGGACAAGCTGCAGAAACTCGGCGCAGAACTCAAGCAGGTCATCGCCGACAAGGAAGCCGCCGAAGAGCAGTGGATGGAGCTCTTCGCCGAGCTGGACGGCTAGGGGAACTTCGCTGCGAACCTCTTGAAGATTCGCTCTGGATCCAGGGTTTCCGGAGCATGCCTGCGCAGCAGTGCGTCCAGAACGAGCCCGTCCAGTGCTGCGACCAATTCCGCTGCATCGGACGAGGTCATGCCGCGTTCGATCAAGATGTCGACAAACCGATCCCGACCACGCACCAGTTCCACTGCGAGGTCGGGATCGTGGAATGCCGCGATGATCAGTTCGTAGCGAGCACGAGTGCGACCGGACTCCGGCCCCAGCCACCGGGCCACCTGTTGCTTCGGCGTCTCGCCCGGGCGAGGAAGATCGCCGTCCAGAAGATGCCGCACCACCTCGACTATCAGTCCACGTTGGTTTGCGAAGTAGTGCCGTGCGCTGCCGTGTGGCACGCCCGCCTCGTCTTCGACGCCTCTCATCGACCAGGCTCGAAACCCAACCCGGCCCGTCTTTTTCGACATCCTGCTCGTGCTGTGCGTTGTTGCGATTGTGTGTTTCGCGGGATACATCCTCTATCGCGTCGTCTTTGACGGCTAGCTGAATGGTGATGTACTTCAACAGGTCTCGAGTCTTCATGTTCCCGAAGTTGTCCGTTTTGTCTCTGGTTATCGAAAGTATGTTCGATTAAACTCTGAGCATGGACAGTCGGGAAGCATGGCAACTGGATAGCGAGGACCTCAAGAGCGAGGTTCTCGATCTGGTGCGCGCCCGACACGAGTTGCAGTCGCGGATGGTGTTGCTGATCGTGGAGATGTTTTCCCGGGAGACTGTGGTCGGGAAGGGTTTTCGGGCGATCGCACAGTGGTTGCATGGTTCGACGAATCTGGAGATCGGTGAGTGCAGCCTGTTGGTCAGTCTGGCGCGGTTGCTTCTGCTCGAGCCTGTTGTGGGCGATGCGTTTCATCGTGGTGACGTGGATGCGTTGAAAGCCCGTCAGGTGGCGTCGTTCTGTCAGCATCCGCCCAAGAACATGACGCCGGCGGACGTGGACAAGGCCCGCGGGATCCTGTTGGGTTTGGCGTCGCAGAACATTGCCGATTGTGATGCGGTGCGGGCGGCGATCCGGCGGATCGAGAAGCAGTACGGAAAACGCGAAGACGGCGTCCCGGTCGGCGAGGATTCCGAACGTAACGAGTTCTACGCCTCGAAAGGCTTGTACGGGCGGGTCACTGTGAAGGGTGACTTGGATGCGATCAACGGGGCCCGTCTGATCACGTTGCTGTCGAGCCTGTCTGCGCCGACGCCGGAGAAAGACGGCGTCAAGGACACCCGTACGCCGGCGCTGCGGCGCGCGGACGGGTTCTGCGAACTACTGCGCCGGTACGAGCGGGCGGGGCTGGGTCCGATCGAGGGCGGAGTGAAACCGCACATCACAGTCACCGCCAGTGCAAAAGACATGACCGACCTCAAAGCCTTGAAGGATCTACTGCCGTCGACTCAGGAACTGGGTTTCGCGTGGGCGGATTGGGTGGGCCCGATCAGCATCGACACCGCCCGGATGTTGGCGTGCGACTGCACAGTCACCCGGATCCTCCTGGATGAGAGTGGTGTTCCGCTCGACTGCGGTAAGGAAGCGAGAACGGCGACCGTTCCGCAGCGGCGGGCTCTTGCGGTTCGGGATGGTGGGTGTGCGTTTCCGGGGTGCGGGACTCCGTCGGGGTGGTGCGATGCCCATCATATTGTTCACTGGAACGATGGTGGCCCAACAGATCTCGACAACCTGATCTTGTTGTGCGGTCATCACCACCGGACGATGCACCACACGGAATGGCGGGTGGAGATCGGACCGGATGGGAAGACGGTGTTCTATCCACCGATGTCTGTTGATCCGTATCAGCAGCCGATCGGCGGGAGCAGCCCACCCACCGCGGCGTGAATCGCGACAACTGAAGACGTGAGCACCGGGGCATCACCATGCCCCGGTGCTGACGGCTGTCTACTGTCAGAACGCTACTGTCAGAACGTGAGCGTGAGTCGCCCGTTCTCGTCGCTGATGTGAACAGTTCGCCCGATCGACGGAGGGTTGTCACCGCGAAGCTGGGTCAGTTCGGAGGCATTCTCGGGACCGGTGTGACCGGCGACGCGGCGGCCGTCCGGCGTTGCCGCGATCACGAACCCGATCTCAGGCTCCCCGGTGCGACCGTATTCGACAGAGGTAGTGACAATTTCTGCAGTGCCCTGGTAATCGGTGATCAGTTCCGGAGCCTCCGGGGTCAAAGCGCGTGCGTCGGGATCACCGACGTACCCGTCGGCATGAGCGGCGGACGACAGCAGTACGCAGTGCTGGTAGGTGAGGAATCCACCGTTGCCGTGGACGAGGGCAAGGTTCGCGCCGTCGCGAATTCGCCTGGTGACTTCAGCGACGGAATGCAGGGTGTAGCTGTTGAGCGGTCCGCCGAAGAACGAGTGTCCTCCGGTGACGCTTGGGATCGCGGTATCGGGAAGTCCGAGTTCGCGGATCAACAGCTTGGGCACGATCGGGAAGCAGCTGTAGGCATCGACGATGTCGAGTGCGTCGGCGCCGACTCCGGCACCGTCGAGTGTGCGATGTACGGCGTCATGCATCGCGGCCGAGCTGTCGAAGCTGTTGCGGCTGAGTATGTCCAACGGATCACTCGCACCTGCGCCGCCCCAGAGGTACACCAGCTTGTTTTCATCGATCCCGAACTCGCGGGCCGTCGACAACGAGCAGACGACAACGGCCGCAGCCTGATTGACGAAAGGCATGGCGTTGAGCATCAGCGGGTACGGCTCGGAGACCATCCGATTGCCGGGGCCGACGGTGCCGATCTCGTCTGCCGATCGGATCTCCGACGTCCAGGAGGCGGGATTCTTCGAAGCCAGTTCCGAGAACGCGGCGTACATCCGCGCGGACCAGTCGAGCGATTCACGGGCGTCGTGGCCCTCGGCAGCACTGAAACAGTTCTCGAAGAGCGGGTAGACACGAGTCGGCACGATGAAACCGGCGCGCTGCATTTCGGGGCTTCCCAGGTCGGTCGGATCGAATCCGGGAGGCCCACCGGGCGCGGCTGTCCACCCGATCGAGTCGGGGGCGACTCCGGACTTTCGCAGCGCGGTGCTGCTGGCGTGCGATTCGCCGCCCACGAGCAGAGCAGCCGAGGATTCACCGCGAGCGATGGCCGCGCCGATCCGATCGAGGAGCGCCGCGGGCCAGTGGCCACCGATCGGCGAGGTAGAGGTGACCGTGGGGGTCGCGCCTAATCGTGAGGCAAGCAGCCCGGGGAGATCGTCGTACGACCAGCTGACTGTCTTGATCGCGAACACGGAATCGATCTGTGTTCCCAGTTCAGCGTGTCCACTGTCGTTCAACGCGCCGACGGTGGCGTCGTGAATCAGATCGAGGGGTTCGCGGTGCCCGTCGGCAGGATTCCAGCGCAGATCGCCGACGCCGACGATGACCGGGATTCGTGATGCGTCAACCATCATGTACCTCTCGTTGCCGACCCGTAGCCGGGAGTTGCAGTCACGATATCGGGGACCCTGGTATGTGTAACTCTGGGGTCACAGTCAACAATTTCCGGGTTCCTATTTAGGTATGCCTAACGAAAGTCCTATACTCGTCTTCATGACAGCTGTGGCAGAGAGAATTTCGGTGCCCGTGGGGCCGCGTTCCATCGATCACCCCTACTCGATGACAACGGTGACTCTGAAGCTCTCTCATCAGCGGCAGTGGGCCCCGCATCGTCATCCTGAACATGAGCTGATCTGGGGAAACTCCGGTGGAATGCTCACGGTTGTCGCTGACGGCATCACCTGGGAGGTTCCGCCTTCGGCCGGACTGTGGCTGCCTGCCGGGGCGTTGCATGCCGTGAAGGCAGGTCCGGGTACGGAGTTCTTCTGCACCTACTTCCGGCCCGAGGCTCACGCCGCGCCGTCGGGTGTTCCGGGCTTGTTCGGTGTCAGCGCTCTCCTGCGTGAGGTACTCCTGCACATGCATCGGCGGAACATGCCCGACGAGGCGCGCAGTCGCGCCGAGCGGGTGGCCTTCGACATGTTGCAGCCGCTCGAAGTTGCTGCGGTGGAGGTTCCGATGCCGACCGATCCGCGAGCGTTGTTCGTCGCCGAAGCATTGGTCGCCAATCCGGCAGACCAGCGGTCGCTGTCCGAATGGGCGCTGACGGCTGGCGGTAGCGTCCGTACGCTGACGCGTGTGTTCGCGCAGGGCACTGGAATGACTTTTGCGCAGTGGCGAATTCAGGTACGTGTCCGCGCAGCATTGACGTATTTAGCTGCTGGAGTGCCGGTTTCGGTTGTCAGTAGGCGGGTCGGATACGAAACTCCGAGTGCCTTTGTCGCAGTGTTCCGCCGGGTCACCGGCCGCACACCCGGCAGCATGATGAACAAGGGGAGTGTGGCGCCCGAATCGGTGCCGTACCTTCTGCACGCATGAGTTGGGTTGCACCGGGCGGAAGTGCTCGGTGCAACCGTCGCGGTCAACTCCGCGGAGCGGACCACGCTTCCCACAGCTCCGCGTACCGACCCCCGAGGTTGACCAACTCGTCGTGAGAGCCGTGCTCGACGACGCGGCCGTCGTCCATCACCAGGATCTGATCGGCGTCGACGGCCTGTGAGAGTCGGTGTGCCACTGTGACAGCAGTGCGACCTCGGGTCAGGGCGAGCGCGGCGTCGTCGAGGACCCTGGCTCCAGCGCTGCCCGCTTCGGCGGTCGCCTCGTCGAGAATCAGCAGCGGCGGATCCAGTAATTCGATTCTTGCCAACGCAAGTTGTTGGGCCTGTGTTGCGGTCAGCCGGTGTCCACCGTCTCCGACCACGGTTTCCAGTCCGTCCGGGAGAGCCCGCAGCCAATCCGACGCGCCGACGGTATCGAGCGCCGCGGTGATGTCGTTGTCGGTTGCCGACGGGTCGGCCAGCCGCAGATCCTCGGCCAACGTGCCGGCGAAGACGTGGACCTCCTGAGTCACGAGGGCCACCGCGCTCCGAGATGTCGACGGTGGCAGTTCGTTCCGGGGCACCGTCCCGATCTTCACGACGCCTTCGGTCGGTTCGTAGGTTCCCGCGATCAGCTTTGCGACTGTAGATTTTCCGGCTCCGGTAGCGCCCACCAGTGCGGTGACGGTTCCTGCCGGAATGGTGATGTCGATGTCTCGCAGAACAGGAGCGTCGCCGCTTCGGTACGAGAATGTGACGCGTTCCAAAGAAGCTGAGCTGTCGACAGGTTCCTGCGGATCGGTCGGTGCGGATGGCACGGGCGCAAGCGTGACTCCGACCAGGCGAGCCAACGCGATTGTGCCTTCCTGCAATTCGTCGAACACGCTGAGAACCGCGCCCACCGGATCGAAGAGGCGGTGGAAGAACAGGGCTGCGGCGGTGGCGGCACCGATGCTGATCTGACCGTCCTTCACCAGCCAGAAGCCGGTGATCAGCACAGCGGAGAGGCCGATGAACTCCGCGATGTTGAGCCGGCCGAAGAACCTGGTGCGTAGACGCGTGGTCAACAAGCTCAGCCGGACGGCCGTCATCGATCGAGATTCGATCTGTTCGAGATGCGGCTGGGCCAGGCGAAGCGATCCGACGGTGTCGGAGTTGCTCAGCGAGTCCAGGAGCTGTTGCGCACGTGCACCTTCTGCCTCCCGCTCCTCCCGGTAGACCGGTGCCGACCTCGAGAGGTACCAGCGCAGCGCCTGGATCTGGATGGGTGCCGCGATCACCGCGGCGACGGCGAATCTCCAATCGAGGCTACCCAATCCGATCAGGGTCAACACGATGGTCAGTGCCGCGGTGGCAAAAACCGGAAGTGCTTCGGATACGGCCCGGGTCACCAACCGCACGTCGCCGGTGATGCGGGAGACGAGATCTCCGCGCCCGGCCCGTTCGACGTCGCTCTGCGGAAGGGCGAGAACCCGGACGACGACTTCTTCGCGAAGGTCGGCGACAACGCGCTCGCCGACGCCGGCGAGTAGGTAGTTGCTCATTCCGACGAGAAGTGACGAGGCAACCGCGATGCCGACCAACGCGAGAGTCAGTGTGCCGATGCGAGAGACAGCGTCGCCGTCTGCGTCGGTCACGGCGTCGACCATGGCGCCGAGGACCAGCGGTGTGAGCAGACCGATCGCGGTCGCGGCGGTCAGGGCGACGACTGCTGCGATCGCGGAAATTCGGTGGGGTCCCATCAACCGAAGTGCCGCGCGGCGCGCTTGTTTCGGTGTTGCGGTGGGGAGTAGTTCGTTCACAGCTCGATCACCCGATCGCAGATATCGAGCAGCACTGGGCTGCTGGTCAGAAGTATTGTGGCGTGTGCCCCGCGTACCTCGGCGATCCCGCGAGCAATGCGCGCTTCGGTGACGGAGTCGACGGCAGTGGTGGGATCGTGCAGGACCAGGACGGGAGCTTCGCTCGCCAGTGCCCTCGCCAACGCGATGCGCTGACGCTGACCGCCGGACAAAGAATTCCCTTGCTCGGTGACTCGGGTTGCGAGGCCGAGCGGCAGTGCCGAGATCACTTGATCTGCCGCAGCAGCGGCGATGGCCTCGTCGTTGCGGCTGCCGATCGGTGCGACGGCGTCGATGTTGTCGCCGACTGTGCCGATGAACAGTGCCGCGTCGTGCGGTGCTGCCAGAACGTGAGTGCGAAGTTCGTCGATGTGCAGCTCGTGAATGGCGTTGTCGCCGAGATGAATTGTTCCGCTCGAAGGCTCGATTCGACGCGCCAGTGCGTCGACCAACGCATCCGCCCAGGCGGCATTCTCGGTGACGATGCCGATGATCTCGCCGCGTTTGACGTCGAGATCGACTGGTGACGCTCCGGCCAACACGACGTCGCGCAGCGTCAGGAACTCGGAGTGATTCAGGGACACAGGTTCACCCGCGGGAGTCACAGCCTCGGTGGTCCCGAGAAGTGCTGCGACGCGGTTGGCGGAAGCACGCGCCCGTGCCAGACCGGCGCCGAAGTAGATGATGTCGATCAACGGACCCCGAAGGAACTGTGCCAGACCAACCACGGCAACGAATTCACCGACCGAGATGCTCCCGGACGCTGCCATCCGTCCGCCCACGTACGCGATGACGGCGAGGAAAGCGCCGGCGATCGCAACGTTGGCGGCGGAGTACATCGCTTGGTATCTCTGTGCGCGAAGGGTTGCTCCCAACGAAGTCCGGCTGGCTCCCCGATACCGCTGCGCTGCAGCATCTCCGGCGCCGATTCCGGAGAGGATTCGGAGTCCGGAGAGTAGATCCGCGGCTAGCGCGCCGGCCTTGGCGCCCTGCCACTGATCGGTTTCGGCTCGGCGTTCGAGCGGCCGACTGACCACCTGCATGAGAGCCAGCACCGGGGGAGTGCCGAGGATGACGAGCAGGCCGAGTGGCACCGAGATCACCAGTAGCGAAATCGCGGCGGTCAGCACTCCGCAGGCGGCCGCAAGTTTGGTGCTCAGCGTGTGCGTGAATCCGGCCACCGAACCCGCGTCGGATGTTGCAATCGAGTAGACCTCGCCCGGCATACGCCGCGGCGACATGCCGTGCGGATCGAGGCCTCGGCGCGCGATGTCCATCCGCAAGCGATGTGCTCCGTGCTCGGTGACGGAATCGGAGATGCGCGCCGCGAAGCGCCAACTGAGCAACAAGCCGGTGAAGAGAATTCCGAGAACGAGGATCCACTTTCCGAGTGCGGCGGCATCGCTGGTCGCCACAGCACGGTCGATGACCGCACCGATCACCACCGGCACCAACGCTTCCGCGACCTGGTGGCCGGTGAAGCCGACGGACGCGGCCGCCAGCTTGGCTCCGCGACCTTCGGAAGCGATCGCGCGTGTGATTACCTGACGCGGCGTGATCGCCGGGCTGGTTGGGGGACCGTTTGTCTCGGCCGAAAGAAGTGGTGTCGAAGGCACTGGGTCCACGCTAGGGATCGTGGGCGGTAGTCAGAAGTCACACCGGTGCCAATACTTGTCGTGAACAGGCCATACGTATTGCGTTGGCCGAATTGCGATAGTAGTTGGCCCCGTTGCAGCGGAGAAGGCATCGACTCATCGACGACACTGCAATAAATTAAGGTCTACCTTACTTAGCGCGGGTTAACTATGTCCGGAAGTCGGATAGATCCTCGTGTTCGGGTCCGGTTCATGTTCCATCGATGTTGGAGATTGTTGTGAGTCTTGTGTTCGGCGAGGTACTTCACAAGGAGTACGTGACCCCGGGAATGGTTCGTATCGTGTTCGGTGGGGAGGAGCTGACCGCCTTCGAAACCACCGGTACCGGTGACGAATACCTGCGCCTCCACTTCCCGGTCCCGGCTACAGGCAAGTTCGTTCTACCGGCGGAAGATCCGGATGCACCGCGCGGTTGGCGATACCCGGAGGGAGAGGAACCGTCCCCGTGCCAGCCGTACACCGTGCGACGGTTCGATTCCGAAACCAGCTGCATGACGATCGACTTCGTCGTTCACGAGGGTGGTATCGCCAGCGACTGGGCACAGAAGGCCGAGATCGGTGACAAGTTGGCGATCGGCGAGTCTCGTGGCCTCTACGAGCCCCCGGCCGACGCACGCTGGCAGGTGTTCGTCGCCGACGCGACTGGACTCCCCGCACTCGGGCGCTTGATCGAACAGTTGCCCGCCGGGATGTCGGCCAAGGCGATCGTCGAGGTGGTGGACGAGTCTCACAAGCAGCAGATCACCTCGGACGCCGACGCCGAGTTCATCTGGCTGGTCGGCAGTGGCAACGGTGTTGCACCGTCGAAGTTGCCGGACGCGGTTCGCGCGATGAACCTGCCCACCGAACTCGGATACGTGTGGGTTGCAGGCGAGAGCACGATGCTCCGTGACATCCGCAAGTACCTTCGCCACGAACTGAAGTTGCCGGGTGAGCAGTACAAGGTCATCGGCTACTGGACGTACAAAGCCGAGGTGTGGAACGCGAAGTACGAGGCCCTCGACGAAAGTGTCCGCGCGGCACTCGATGCGGCCTGGGAATCGGACCGCGACGAGGAAGAGATCCGCGACGAGGTCGAGAAGACTCTAGAGAGCGCCGGCTTGTGACCGTTGGATTCGACAAGAGTGCTGTCGACAGCGGTGCGGCGGACAAGAGCGCAGTCGACAAACACACCGAAGAACTGATCGACGAGTCGCTGCACGAGAAGCAGAAGCAACCGGACGGGCTGGTATCGACCAACTCTCGTCGTATGGCGGGTCTTCTGGTGTGCCTGGTGGTGCTCGCCGCCGTGCTCCTTCTGAGTATCGCGGTGGGATCGAAGACCATTCCGTTCGGCACCGTGATCGACGCGCTGGTGAACTACGACGATTCCAATGATCACGTGATCATCCGTGACCTGCGACTACCGCGTACTCTGCTCGGTCTGATAGTCGGTATGGCACTGGGTGTGGCCGGTGGCCTCATCCAGGCGATGACACGAAATCCCTTGGCTGATCCCGGAATTCTCGGTGTCAATGCCGGCGCGGGCTTCGCGATGGTCGTTGCCGTCGCGGTCTTCGGCTTGACCAGCATCTGGTCGTACATATGGTTCGCTTTCCTCGGAGCGGTGATAGCCACGGCGATCGTCTACACGCTGGGCTCGATCGGTCGAGGTGGTGCGACGCCCATTCGGCTGACGCTTGCCGGTGTTGCCATCGGCTCCGTGCTCGGCGGTATTTCGTCCGGGATCACCTTGCTCAACCCGACCGCCTTCGACCAGATGCGCCAGTGGAATGCCGGCTCACTCAGCGGGCGTTCGTTGGAAATCGTTCTCGCCGTCGCACCGTTCATTCTCATCGGGCTCTTCCTGGCGCTCGCGTTGGCGCGCCAACTCAACGCGGTGGCCCTGGGTGACGATCTGGCACGTTCGCTCGGTGCCAACATCACTCGTACTCGCATCCTCGGTGTCATCGCGGTGACATTGCTGTGTGGCGCGGCGACAGCTGCGGCCGGGCCGATCGGATTCGTCGGATTGATGGTTCCGCACGTCGCGAGATGGTTCGTCGGACCGGATCAGCGATGGATTCTCCCGTACACGTTGGTGTGCTCGCCGATTCTTCTTCTCTTCTCCGACGTCGTCGGCCGAATCGTGCTGCGCCCGGGTGAACTTCAGGTCGGCATCGTCACGGCCTTCATCGGCGCTCCGGTGCTGATCATGCTGGTGCGTCGAAGCAAGGTGAGCGGTCTGTGAGCATCGATTTCGGGCGCGCCACCACGGTGGTGCGCTCACCCAAAGAAGGCTGGTCCGCGCGGATCGACGTCCGCACGGTCACAGTCTGCCTCGTCCTCGTTGCGCTTGCATTGGCCATCGGTGTCATCGCGCTCGGTAGTGGTGACTACCAAGTGCCGATCGGGGACGTCCTCGGTGCACTGTTCGGCGAAGCCCCCGCGCGTATCCACATGGTCGTCGTGGAATGGCGTCTGCCCCGAGTTCTGTTGGCGCTGATGCTCGGTGCGGCGCTCGGCATGAGCGGTGCGATCTTCCAATCGCTGACCAGGAACCCGTTGGGTAGCCCGGACATCATCGGCTTCAACTCCGGTGCGTACACGGGCGCTTTGGTGGTCATCCTCCTCATCGGTGGTACTTACTACGAGATCGCAGTCGGTGCTCTGGTGGGCGGAATCGCCACCGCAGCAGTTGTTTATCTCCTTGCGTACAAGCGAGGTGTGCAGGGATTCCGGTTGATCATCGTCGGTATCGCCATCAGCGCGATGTTGGGCTCGGTCAACACCTGGATGATCCTCAAGGCGAAACTTGACGACGCCATGGCTGCCGCAGTGTGGGGTGCCGGTTCGTTGAACGGACTCGGCTGGACTCAGGTGTGGCCGGTGGTCGTCGTGCTGGCCATCCTCGTTCCGCTGATCCTGGTGTTGGGCAGGCGGATGCAGATGCTCGAGATGGGCGACGACGCCGCCAAGGCGCTCGGCGTCCGGGCCGAACCCACGCGGCTATCCCTGGTTGTTCTCGGCGTCGCCCTGACGGCCATGGTGACAGCAGCGGCCGGTCCCATCGGGTTCGTCTCGCTGGCGGCTCCGCAGTTGGTGAGGCGATTGACCGGTAGTGCCGGAGTGACCCTGCTGCCGTCGGCAGCAATGGGTGGCGCGTTGCTGATGGTCAGCGACTGGGTGGCGCAGCGAGCTTTCGCGCCGACACAGTTGCCGGTCGGCGTCGTCACCGTCTCCATCGGTGGCATCTATTTCGTATGGCTTCTCGCGCGAGAGGCACGTAAGCAGTGATCGGTGAAGGAACGAGGAACAGCGTGAACGAGACAAGTACGGCCGCCGTCGTGGTCGAAAGGACGAATCGGCTTCGCGCCGAGGACGTCACGATCGGTTACGACAAGCGCGTCATCTCGGAACACCTCGACGTCGAAATCCCCGACGGTGGCTTCACCGTCATCGTCGGTCCCAATGCCTGCGGCAAGTCGACGCTTCTGCGTGCGCTGTCCCGGTTGCTCAAGCCGACCACCGGCAAGGTCCTTCTCGACGGTAAGGCGATCACGTCGTACCCGGCAAAGGAAGTTGCGAGGCGACTCGGGCTTCTGCCGCAGACGTCGATCGCGCCGGACGGAATCAAAGTCGCCGATCTGGTTGCGCGAGGGCGTTATCCGCACCAGAAGCTGATCCGCCAGTGGTCCCGAGATGACGAGGCCGCCGTCATCAAGGCGATGGAAGCAACCAAGGTCACGGATCTGTCGGCAGGCCGGTCGACGAACTGTCCGGTGGTCAGCGCCAACGTGTCTGGGTAGCTATGGTTCTCGCGCAGCAGACTCCGTTGGTGCTACTGGACGAGCCGACGACGTTCCTCGACATCGCGCACCAGATCGAGCTGCTGGAACTCTGCCGCGATCTGAACGAGAACGACGGACACACGCTGGTGGCGGTGCTTCACGATCTCAATCACGCGTGCCGCTACGGAACTCACATCATCGCGATGAAGGACGGCGCGGTGGTCGCCGAGGGCCCGCCCGCGGAGATCATCACCGAAGAACTGGTGCAGGAGGTGTTCGGCATGGCGTGCCGCATCATCGACGATCCGGTTTCCCACACACCGCTGGTCATTCCGCTGGGACGCGAGCGTCAGCGAAACATCGAAGGAGCAAAGGTATGACACTCGTCCTGGATGCGCAGGTTACCGACACGGAGTGGGCTCAGATCGTCGACCGCATTTCGCGACGCCGATTCTTCGGTGGCGCAGCTGGTGTGGCTGCAGCATTGGCGCTGAGCGCCTGCGGAAGCTCCGATGGCGAATCCGACTCTGCCAGTGACACTCTCCCGTACACGTGGGCCGAGTTCAGCGGCGACGTTCCGCGCGACCCGAAGCGTGTGGTGGTGCTCGACGGCCGCGTCGACCTCGAATTCGCGATGATGATGGACTACCCGATCGTCGGATCGGGCAACTTCTGGTTCCCCGACGCCAAGGCAGGATTCCAGTTTCCCGGCCGCACCATCGAGGACGCGAGCTTCGTCAACGTCGCCGGCGACTTCTCCACCAACTTCGAGGCTCTGCTCGCTCTCGAGCCCGATCTGATCGTCATCACTGCGATCGGATACACCAGTGACTGGTACGGCACCGAGCGCTTGTCTTCCATCGCGCCGCTGTTGGTCGTCGGCGACGACGTCGAACCGATTGCCGGGCACCCGGTCGACTGGCGAGGTGCTCTGATGGCGCAGGCGAGCCAGCTCGACCGGGTGACGATCGCCGAGGCTTCCATTGCGGAGTACGACGACAAGCTCGCGAGACTGCGACCGATGTTGCAGGAGAAGCTGGGCGGAAAGAAGATCGTGTTCGGCGTTCAGACGCCGACGGGCTTCCTTGTGCATCAGCGGAATCTGCGAATCAGTGTTGCACTCGATGCCGGCCTGGACGTGCTTTTCCGTGACGACGACAATGCAGAGAACTCGTTCGAGTTGTCGTTCGAGCAACTCGACACCTTGGCTCCGGCGGATGTGATCATCGCCCAAGCACGCGATCAGGAAGCGCTCGACGCGATCAAGTCGCAGCCGACGTGGCAGCGGTTGCCTGCAGTTCAAGCGGGCAACGTGTTGACCAGCGACGCGCGATACAACCAAGGATTTGCGCTCACCGCGGCCATCTTCCTCGACGTTCTCGAGGAAGCGGCCGGACGAATCACTACTGGGCAGTAATTCAGGCGACGTTGCGGGCCTGGTCGAGTAGTTGTGCAACCTGCTCGAACCAGGCGCCGTAATTGGCGTAGGTGTTGGGACGCTTGTCGTCGAAGTCGATCACCTGGTTCGCGGTCACCGCGGGCAGCTTGACGAACACGGGTGATGCCGCGAATGCCTCTGCCGACTTCGCGAACTGGAACACGATGTCCGCCGGATAGTCCGGTACCTGTTCCCAGCTGAGATCGGCCCAGCCCTTGTCACCTCCCGGACCGGTGAACTTCACGCCCAGTTCCTTCAGGTAACCGAACTGAGCGAGCGCCGTTGTGCCTGCGTACAACTCGGAGCTGTCACCGTTCAGGGCGAGGACTTCGATGTCTTCGACCTTGGCCGCAGCAGTTCGGATGCGCTCTGCACCGGATTCGAATGCTTCCTTGCCCTCGCGTGCTGCGGCTGTGTCGGTGTTCCCGCCGAGTGCTTCGGCGAGTGAGGCGTACTCGTTCAACACGTCCGGTGTCGAGGCTCCGGAGAACTTGACGCCGACAAACGGTGCAACATTGTTGACGGTCTTGCCCATCGGCTCGTCCCACCAAGTCCATCGTGTCGGGTCGTCGCTGTTGCCGTACCCGATGACCAGGTCTGGGTCCAGCGCCGCAAGAGCTTCCGCGCTGAGTTCACCTTCACGGCCGACGACGGTCATCGTCGACTCGTCAGCGCGATCGGTGACGTCTGGATTGCCGACGCCGTAACCGAAGATGCCGACCGGCCGAATGCCGTAGTCCCACAGAGCCGCAGCGGAGTACGCGTCGACGACGATCCGCTCCGGGGCGTGGTCGAGGGTGATCGTGTTTCCGTATCCCGTTGTGTAACTCCAGGACTGGTCGGCAGACCTGGTCTCGGTAGAGGGCGCTGCGTCGCTACTTCCGCAACCGGCGAGTAGGAGCGTGGCGACGGCGGGTAGAGCGGCGAAGCCGGCGAGCCGGCGATTGATTTTCATGAGAACCTTCCGAACATGGCGAACTAAGCTAGGTAAGCCTAACCTGACATGTCATTCGGGTGTTCTCGGGGTCAGTTGCCCTGCCACATCTGAAGCCATTCGCTCCAGGACGGGGGAGTGATCGTTGGTCGGGGTGTTCCGCCACGAAGTCCGTCGAGCATGAAGTCGAGATAGCGCGTGTGTATTTCGGTGGCTCGATCACCCTCGATCGGCAGAGTCGGCCGCAGATGCACTGTCATGAGCATGACGTCCGCAGCAGTGAAGTCGGGCGGGACTTCGCGAGCGTCGATGCAGACGTCGACCATCGATTGCAGTGCGGCCTCCAATTCTTCGGCGGCACGAGTGACTTCGGCGTGTTCAGGTAACTTGCCGCCGAGGACCGGAATGAGCGGTCCCACTGATTCGGTGAGATATCGCGAGAAGAACGTCTTCAATACGGCTTCATCGGTTTTCGCGGTGCTCATGCACTCTCGGGCGAGTGTGGCGAGGTGGTCGATCGCCCAGACGCGCAGGGATTGCGCCAGTTCCTCCTTGCCTCGGTATCGGCGATAGATGCTGCCTACTCCCACTCCGGCCCGGGTGGCAATTGCCGATACCGGTGCATTCCAACCCTGTTCGGCAAAAATCTCGCGCGCTGCTCGCAGTACGGTGACGTCGTTGTCTGCGGCTTCTCGGGCGCGTCCGGGGAGGCTCGCATTCTCTTTCGCCATTCCCACAGGCTAGCAATGCATGGTTTACTCAATCGGAACGGAGTGTTCCGTTCCGATTCGATTCATGATTGGAGGAAGGTGTCGATGACAACCTTGGCGGAGGCGCCCACGCGATCCGGGAGCCGGGTGATCGCCGCGCTTGCGGGGGCGGTACTCGTCTACTCGCTCATGCAGACCATGCTGGTACCGGCGTTGCCGGTGTTGGGTGAGCATTTCGACACGTCCGTGGCGGTGACCGGCTGGATCCTGACGGCGTACCTGTTGGCGGCCGCGGTGATGGCTCCGATAGTCGGCGCGATGGGTGACCGATTCGGCGACAAGCGAGTCCTGGTGATCGTCCTGATCATCTTCGCTCTCGCGACATTTGCCGCGGCAGCCGCCCCGAATATCGGGGTGCTGCTTGTCGTTCGAGCTGTCCAGGGAGTGAGCATGGCGAGCTTCCCGCTTGCGATGGCAGTACTGCGGAGAACGGTAGTAGGTCCCGAGTTGTCTTCAGGGATAGGTTGGCTCGCTGGGACTTTGGGAATCGGTGCCGGAAGTGCACTGGTGATCGGCGGTGTCATCCTCGAGTATCTCAGTTGGCAGTGGTTGTTCGTGATCACCGGGATCTTGATCGTGCTCGCATTGGTCGCAGTGGTGGCCGTGGTTCCGGGCTCGCATCGCCGCCCGGGTATGCCGACGGACTGGGCCGGTGCCGGCGCTCTGGCGTTCGGATTGGTGAGCCTGCTCTTGGCGATCACGAAAGCCTCCGACTGGGGAGTTTTGTCGCTCGGATTCTGGGGTCTGGTGGTAGTCGCGTTCGTTTCGTTCGCGACACTGATTGCCGTCGATTCCCGCCACGACGCGCCGATCGTCGACATGCGAGTTTTTCGGGACAAGCCGATGATGATCACCAGCGCACTCACCCTGGTGTTCGGGTTCGTGCCGTACATTTTCTATATCTGTCTGCCGCGGATCCTCCAGGCGCCGGAAACGTCCACGTATGGAAGCGGATTCACCGTTGTGCAGACCGGCTTGGCGCTCTTGCCCGCCGCTGTCCTCGTCTTTCTCGGTGGCCGCTTGACGCCGGCTCTCGCGCGGCGATTCGGGCCGCGGGTGCCCGCTGTCATAGCGCTGGCCCTCATGGCGGCGGGCGCAGTCGGACTCGCGATCTGGCCGAGTTCGGTGGTTGCGATCGTGGCGTTCTTTTCCCTCGTCGGATTGGGGAACGGCGTGGGGTTCGCGGTCTGTGCTCTGTTGGTTGCCTCGATCGTCCCGCCATCGGAAATGGCAGCAGCCAGTGGAGTCAACAGTGTGATCAGAACCGTCGGTTCGGCGGTGGGCGCCCCGGTGACCACAGCGGTCCTGGCGATCGGCATTTCCGGCGACTCGTTCGCGCTGGCGTTCGTGATGGGTGCCGCCATCAGTGTTGTCGCCTGTCTGCCGGCGATTGCACTTCCAGCGACGAGGACTGCACAAAAGGCGTGACTTATTGTAGGCTCCCCTAATCGAGACAGTGTGTAACTAAAGCGGGGAGAGAAGGATGCGGCAGCAGTGGGGCCTGCGAGCAACGGCACTCGCAGCGACAGCAACGGCGCTTGTCGGTTGCTCCGTGGGCGGCGATGACGCAGACGCATCGGAAACAGGCGAGTCGTCGGCCGTACCTGCACCTCAGAAACTGCTCGCACTGGACGAGTTCGCAGCGCTCAACGCACTCACGCTCGGGGTCAAGCCCGATACGGTCTTCGCCACGCTGCAGTCGCAGGCGGCGAAGGAGATATTGCAGAGTGAGGGGATCGAGGTCGTCGACAAACCGACGTTCTTCCAATCACCAGATGTGGAGCAGATCGCGGCCGTTCATCCTGACCGAATCCTGCTCAGTGATGTCGGCTCGTTGACGTCGATCACCGCGCAGGCCAACGAGATTGCCCCGACGACGGTGCTCGCCTATGCGGCGCCGTGGCGCGAAGTTCTGAATACCGCGGCGACGGCACTGGGTCGAGAGTCCGAAGCTCGCGAAATCGTGTCGAGGCTCGAGACCAAATTTGCCGAAGTATCCGGAACGGTCGAGGCGCAACCGCAGACGCTGTCAGTGCTGGTGGGATTCTCCGGCGGCATTTACACCGTCATCCCACAGTCGCCGATGTCCTCGATCATCGAGGAAGCCGGTTTCGGGCGCCCGCAAGCCGAACTCGACGCGAAGATCGGCCCCAACACAGGTGTTGCCACGTCTTCGGTGTCAGGCGAGGAGGTCGGACAGCACGCGGCGGACGCGATGGTCGTGACCTCGGGCAACATCTACGACGGCGCTCTAGTTCACGCAAATCCACTGTTCAACGAGATCTCCGCAGTGAAGGCCGGACGCACAGTAGACGTGAGCGGTGAACTTTGGTTCGGCAGTTATCCTTTCGCGGTCTACTGGATCCTCGAAGACCTCGAGGCTCTTGCCGATCTCACTCTCACCGGCGCGGAACTCCAAGGCCGCATCGCATCCGACGCCGACGCAGTAACCCGATGGAAGGCGTTCTCGAAATGACGACGACACAGGCTACGAAAGCAGACATTTCATCTGAAGAGGCCGACGCATCACAAGGAGCGACGGCCGAAGCCTCGCAAGCCAAAGCTGAAGCGGCGGCGCACAAGAGCGCGCTTCGCGAACTCCTTGCGCCAGTTCGTACACGGACCACCATCGCGATGGTGATGCAGGTGATCGCCGCGGTCGCGGCCATCGTGCCGTACGTGGCCATCGCCGAGTTGGGTAAGACGCTGATCGTGGGCGGCGACATCGACTCGTCTCGCGTCTGGACGATCGTGTGGGTGGTCGTCTTCGGTCTGGGTATGCGTGCGTTCTTCGGAGGCGGTGCATTGATCGTGACGCACTTCGCCGATGTCAATCTTCAAGCTGTGCTTCGGCGTCGAATCGCAGCAACACTCGGTCGACTTCCACTGGGCTGGTTCACCTCCCACTCGTCCGGAACCGTACGCAAAGCCGCGCAGAACGACATCTCCGATCTCCACTACCTGGTTGCGCACAGCGCCGTCGAGACCACCGGCGCCATCGCGGTGCCGCTCGTCGGGCTCGGCTACGTGATCTCGATCGACTGGCGTCTGGGACTGGTCGCGATTGCCACCCTCCCGATCTACATGATCGCCTACGCGATGATGACCAAGGACATGGCCGTCAAGATGAGCCGGATGAATGAGGGCATCGCGGCCATCAGCAACACCATCGTCGAGTTCGTCACCGGCATCGCAGTGGTCAAGACCTTCGGTCAGGACAAGCAGTCACATTCTCGATACCGCGACGCTGCCAAGGCGTTTGCCGTCTCGTACGAGGGCTGGGTTCGCCCGATGCTCCGGACCGAGGCACTGGCCTCGATTGCGTTGAGCGCACCGGTTGTGCTGGTGGTCAACATTGGCCTCGGCTCGTGGTTCGTTCACTCCGGATGGGTGTCACCCGTCGATGTGCTGACCAGTTCTCTTGTCGCGATGGTGATTCCGGTGTCGGTGACGACCATCGGTTTCGGTATGCAGGCACGCCGTGAGGCAGCCGCCGCTGCGGCGCGACTGATCGCGCTGTTCGCAACCGACGCTCTGCCGGAAACCGATCATCCGAAAAAGCCTGTGGGGAACGAAGTTCGATTCTCCGGAGTTTCCTTTGCATACGACGACGGCGCCGACGTTCTGACCGACATTGATCTGACGCTGCCGGAGGGCACGGTGACGGCGCTGGTCGGACCGTCGGGTTCGGGTAAGTCGACGCTGGCGACGTTGGTTCCGAGGTTCCACGACGTGCGTGCCGGATCCGTGGCCATCGGTGGTGTCGACGTCAGGGAAGTCGCTACCGACGAGCTGTACCGCCACGTCGGATTCGTTCTGCAGGACGTGCAGCTGGTCGAAGCGACCGTGCTCGACAACATTCGGCTTGCCCGACCGCAGGCGACTTCGGCCGAGGTGAAGGCCGCTGCCGCAGCCGCGCAGATCGACACCCGAATCGAAGCGCTCCCGAGGGGGTACGACTCGGTGGTCGGGGTCGACGCCAGATTCTCGGGTGGTGAAGCCCAAAGAGTCTCCATCGCGCGTGCGATTCTCGCGGACACTCCTGTTCTCGTGCTCGACGAGGCAACCGCGTTCGCCGACCCGGAGTCCGAAGCCGATATCCAAGAAGCGCTGTCGCGCTTGACGGTCGGCCGCACGGTGCTGGTGATCGCGCACCGGTTGGCTTCGATCGTGAGTGCCGATCAGATCGTGGTCCTCGACGCCGGACGGATCGTGGAGAAGGGCACGCACGATCAGCTCGTGGCGAGTGGTTCAACCTATGCGCGGATGTGGGCGAGTCACAGTCGGGCCGACTCGATTGAACACAGTCGGGCCGACTCGATTGAACGCAACACCGCAGGTAAGTCTGACGCAGCAGGAAAGGCCAACTCATGATTCGCGACCTCTTCCGGATACTCGGCCCGCAGAATCAGGGCCGATATCGCGAGTTCCTGGTGTGGGCAGTGTTGTACGGCGTGATGCAGGGTTTGGCAGTGGCGCTTCTGGTCCCTGCGGTGCAGGCACTGTTCGATCAGAACTGGGGCAGTTTCGTTCGGTGGCTCGCCGCCATGGCCGTATGCGCTGTGATCAGTTCGATTGCGCACTACCTGCAGGCGATGAAGGGCTTCGAGTCGGCCCTCACTCTGCTGCGGACGATGCATCTGCGCCTGGGAGATCATCTCGTCACTCTGCCGCTCGGCTGGTTCGGCGCCGGCCGACTCGGGCAGGTATCGCAGGTTGCCAGCAAGGGCACCATCTCGGTGATGGGGGCCACTGCGCACCTGATGACACCGATCATCTCCGGAATTGCCAGCCCGGCAACCATTGTCGTGTGCATGTTGTTCTTCGACTGGCGGCTCGGGTTGGCGCTGGTGGTCAGCGTTCCGATTCTGTTCGCGGCAGCCAGATTTGCCTCGACGATGACTGCCAAGGCCGACGATCGGGCACATGCCGCAGCCGTCGAATCGAACAATCGAGTGCTCGAATACGCGCGTTGCCAACCGGTCCTGCGTGCTTTCGGACGCACCCACGGGGTGTACGAACCGCTCGACGACGCGATCGAAGCGCAACACACTGCGGGTCGTTCACAACTGTGGTTCGTGGTGATCGGGTCCGTGGTCAACGGGATCGCCCTGCAATTCGTGTTCTCTGCCGTGATCATCTTGGGCGCGTTCCTCGCGCTCGGCGGCGACATCGATCCGGTCACGTTGATCGCGCTACTCGGACTGACCGCACGGTTCATCCAGCCGCTGGGTGAGATCGGCGAGTTCGACGGTGCAATCAGAATGGCACGCAATGAAATCCGGCGAATGTCCGAGATCCTCGAAGTTGAACCAATGGTCGAACCCGATACCAGCGGGACGGCGACGGGGGAGACGGCAGTGCAGTTCGACGCCGTCGACTTCGGATACGCGGACGGTGGGCAGGTTCTGCGAAACATCTCCTTCGACGTGCCACGGAAGTCGTTGACGGCGTTGGTCGGTCCGTCAGGGTCCGGCAAAACCACCGTCACCCGGTTGATCTCGCGCTTCTACGACGTCGACTCCGGTGTGGTGCGTGTCGGCGGCGTCGACGTGCGGGACCTCACGAGTGCCGATCTGATGTCGCAGCTGTCTCTGGTCTTCCAGGACGTGTACCTCTTCGACGACACGTTGATCGCGAACATCCGCCTCGGCCGCCCCGAAGCCACGGACGAAGAAGTCTTCGACGTGGCTCGGATCGCGGGCGTCGCGGAAATCGTCGAGCGGCTTCCTCGGGGTTGGGACACCCGTGTCGGTGAGGGCGGGACGGCACTGTCCGGTGGAGAGCGGCAGCGGGTCTCCATTGCACGCGCACTCCTCAAACGCGCACCTGTCGTTCTGCTCGACGAGGCGACTGCCGCGCTCGATCCCGAGAACGAGGCACACGTTCAACGTGCGATGCAAGAACTCGCCAGGGAAAGCACACTGCTCGTGATCGCTCACAAACTGTCGACCGTCGTGGCCGCAGATCAGATCATCGTGCTCGGTGACGACGGTTCGATAGTCGAAGTGGGCACCCACGAAGTCCTGCTCGCAGCCGGTGGGAACTACGCCGCGTTCTGGAATCAGCGCCACCGTGCGTCGGGATGGCGGTTGGTGGCAAGCTGAGCAGAATGCAGACCGGAAAGAAGACGGGGCGGCCGCCGACGTTGTCGACAGTGGACATCGTCGAGGCCGCCCTCGCCGGTGATCTGAGTGAACTGACCATGCCGAGCGTGGCAAAGCGGCTGGGCGTCAGTCATTCTGCACTTTATCGCTACTTCGCAGACCGCGAAGCGCTGCTGCGTGCCTGCTCGGATCATGTTGTGCGTCAGACTGTATGGCCCGATACGAATCGTCCGTGGCGCGAATTCCTGAGGGATTTCTGCGACGTTCTGTGGTCCTCGTTCGAGCGCTATCCAGGTCTGGCCCAGGTCGGTCTCGCAGTTCCGGGCACGCCGCCGGCGATAATCGACATCGTGGAGAAACTGGTCGGTTCGTTGACTGCGCAAGGCTTCACACCCCACGATGCGATATTGGCGGTGGACTTCATCTCCGAGGTGACGATGACGCAGTTCGCAATGATGGCGGCGATGGACAAGACCGTCAGCTCCGCCGATTCACGTTCCGCGCGACAGGCGTATCAGGAAAGTTGGAATGCATCGGAGTCGTTGATCGAGGGTATCGGCGACGAATCGACGTGGCACGGGCGAGGTTGGTTGGACGAGAAGATCACGATCATGCTCGACGGCCTGGAAAAGCGTGTTATCGGCTGACATTTCTACTAGCTTTGAGAGTAATGCCCGTTTCGGCGTGATACAGGCTAATGTGCACACATAGGACGGGTGGTTGCTGCACCGGGAGGCGGGGATCATGGATCTCGAAGCGATTGTTCTCATCCAAAGACTCAAGTACCGATACGCACGCGCCTTGGACACCAAATCGTGGGTCGAATTCGCCGACACTCTGACCGTCGACGCCACCGCGATCTACGGAGAACAACTCAGTTTCGATTCCCGAGATTCGTTCGTCTCCTTCCTCGAGAACACTCTCGGATCACACATCATCACCGAACATCAGTGCGGGCAACCCGAGATCGACGTCGACGGAGACACCGCAACCGGGATCTGGTGCCTCGCGGACACAGTGGTCATCCCCGAAGATGGCATGCTGCTTCGCGGATCGGCCTTCTATCACGACAGATACACCCGCTGCAGCGACGGTGAATGGCGAATCTCCCACACGAGCTACGAGCGGACCTGGGAATCGGTGGTGGCGCTCGCCGACATGCCGAGTTTCCGATTGACGTCCAACAAGTGGGCGCTGCTGCAGCAACCGTCGTTCGGCGACTCGGTAGTTCGCAACGTCTCCTGAGGTCGCCCGCGATTAGAGTCGGCTCATGGTTGATGCAGATTTTTCGCTGCCTGACGTACGGACGTGGATTCGCGGTATCCCCGCGCTGACCGGAACTCCGCCGCCCGCGCCCGAGTGTTTTCCGGAAAAGCCGGGGGAGTTGTTCCTCGACTGGCTCCGTGCGGCCGTGGCCTTCGGCGTCGTCGAGCCACACGTGTGTGCGCTCTCGACCGTGGACGGCGACGGTATGCCTGATTCTCGCTTCCTCATCCTCAAGGACGTGACCGAGGGTGGGTTCTGGTTCTCTGGTTCAGCTGCTTCGCCGAAAGGTGTTGAGCTGAAAGAAAATCCGCGAGCATCGCTCGCCTTCTACTGGCGCGAAACAGGCCAACAGATCCGGATTCGCGGAACGGTTCGCGAGGGCGACGACGCACTTCGACGCCGAGACTTCGTCGAACGCTCCGTCACGGCGAGAGCGGTGGCGACGGCAAGTGAGCAGAGCGAGGTGCTCGAAGACTTAGGGGCGTACGACACGTCGGTGGCCGCTGCGGAAGCAAGAATCAGCGACGACCCAGGGTTCGTGTCGAAGGACTGGCGTGCGTGGTGCCTCGAGCCGGAGTCTGTCGAGTTCTGGCAGGCAGACTCCGGGCGTCGACATCAGCGGTGGTTGTACCGGCGCGGCTCGGACCGAGCATGGACACGAGCAGTGCTGTGGCCCTAAGGGGCAGCTGGGCCCAGATCAGCTCGCGCTGATCTCCGGCGATACGAGGTTGACGACGATCGACTGTCCGCCCAGCTTGGCGTGGATTTCGGGATGTTCGAACCCCGAGGACAACAGGTAGCTGCCGAGCATCGTGAGCAACTCGTCCAGATCCGTCGTGGGATCGGAGGAATGTGCGCTCGAGGGTGAGGCCTGATTTGCGATGAGTTCGGTGTGGGTGAGTCGACCGGCCACTCGAACGGCGGCTACGCCCATCGCGTCGCGACGTACGACGGTACGACTCCGAGTTTCGAGCGTCCTCGATGATTCGCGTGTTGAAGCTGGCACTGAAAGGTCCTCTCCGCTGCTGTGTGCGGCCGTGGTTCGGGCAGGAAGCGGAAACGTGAATGCATCGGATTGCTTGGGTGCGGTCGACAGAAAATCCGCTGTGGCGGTGGCACTGCTGGAACCGTTACCCGTGGAAAGGTTGCTCCCAGAACCATTGCTTGCAGAACCATTGCTTGCAGAACCATTGCTTGCAGAACCATTACTTGCGGAACTATTGGCTCTCGATCCGTTGCCGGAACCGTTGGGGCCCGCTATTCCGTGAGAATTCTTGTCTTCCATTGTTTCGCTCCTGATGCCCGTAAACAGACCGCCGGTTTGCTTAATCGACGCAAACATACCAGGAGTTGGTTTACGGTCATACCCCTTGTGGAGTTCGGCGTTGAATGCGCAGCCACATTGCGAAGCCCCACAGGACGAAGAATGCATAGACCAGATAGAGGATCGCCGAAGGGTAATAGCCGGCTCGGAAAAGAAGGGGAACACCAACGGCGTCGACGCCGATCCAGATGAGCCAGAATTCGGTCCAGCCGCGCGCCATGCCGTATGTCGCGAGGATGGAGCCGGTGAAGATCCAGGCCTCTGCCCACGCTCCGTACGAGCCGAGGAGGTCGAAGATCCAGGCGAAAGCGATTGTGCCGCTGGTCATGACGGCGATCATGGCGACGCGCTCGCGAGTTGTCGCCCAATGGGGCAGGACTGCGCGACCGGAGTCGCGTGCCCCGCGTCGCCACTGAGTCCACCCGTAGACGCTGACGGTGATGAACAACAACTGACGGCCGGCCTGGCCGTAGAGATTGAGCTCTTGCGGCGTGTGGAAAAGTGCGCCCATGAACACCGTGAACAACAAGGCATTTCCGGCTATACCGACGGGCCACGCCCATACCGAGCGTCGCGCGCCCGCGATCGCGGAGCCGATTCCGAACGCGTTTCCGATGATCTCTCGCCAGAGAATCGTGGCGCTGCCGATGTGCAGTTCGGCGTCGAACAGCGCCTCGATCAGGCTCATCAGTCCGCAGCAGCGACGAGGGGTTCGAGCGTCAGATCCGGGAGTTCCTTCTGGATGTACTGCAGGCGCCACTTGTCACTGACCAGGGCGAGCAGAACACCGTCGGAACGGGTGAAGACCTCCACACCTCGTTGACGGTTCAGTTCGACCTCGGACGCGGCGTCGGTACGGCGAGCCAATGCGTAGCCGAGCGGTTCCATCTTGGCCTCGACGTTGAACTCGGCCTTCATGCGCGCTGCGACGACCTCGAACTGCATCGGGCCGACAGCCGCCATGACGGGGGAGGCGTCGCCGCGGATGTCGTTGCGGAGAATCTGGACGACGCCCTCGGAATCGAGTTGGTCGACAGCACGGCGGAACTGCTTGTACTTGCCGGCGCTTTCGGCGCGCAGGATCGAGAAGTGTTCCGGCGCGAACGACGGAATCGGCGGGAACTCCACCTTCTTCTCGGTGTACAGCGTGTGGCCGGGTGCGAGTGCGGTGGCGTTGACGAGGCCGACGACGTCGCCGGGGAACGCGGATTCGACGGTGGAACGCTCACGTCCGAATACCGTCTGGGCGTACTTGGTCGTGAAGGGCTTGCCGGTTTGGGCGTGTGTGACAACCATGCCGCGCTCGAACACGCCGGAGACGATGCGCATGAACGCCAGACGGTCGCGGTGCGCGGTGTCCATACCGGCCTGGACCTTGAAGACGACCGCACTGAACGGATCGGTGACCTCGCGCGGCTTGCCGCTGAGGTCTTCGCGCCCACGCGGCGGCGGCGCCAATTCGACGAGGGTGTCGAGGATCTGGCGGACGCCGAAGTTGAGCATCGCGGACGCGAAGATCACCGGGGAAGTCTGACCGGCGAGGAACATCTCCTGATCGTGGTCCTGGCCGGTAGCGGAGAGCAGTTCACTCTCCTCGGCCGCAGTCTCCCACTCGGAGCCTTCCTTGGCGAGCGCCGCGTCGGCGTCCATGACCTCTTCGGGGGCGATCTTCGCGCCGCCTGCGGTGCGGGTGAAGCGGACGTATTCGCGAGCCTGACCGTCTTCACCGCGCCGCAGCAGTCCGCGGAAGTCGCCGGCGATGCCGACCGGCCAGTACAGGGGGGTGGGCGTGAGGCCGATCCGTTCGCTGATCTCGTCGAGCAGTTCGAGAGGAGTCTGACCGGGACGGTCCCACTTGTTGATGACGGTGATGACCGGAATGCCGCGGTGACGACACACCTGAAACAGCTTGAGCGTCTGCGGTTCGAGGCCCTTGGCAGCGTCGATGAGCATGACCGCCGCGTCGACGGCGGTCAGGACGCGGTACGTGTCCTCGGAGAAGTCGGAGTGACCGGGGGTGTCGACGAGGTTGATGACGTTGATCTGCTCGTCCGGGGTCTCGGACGAGTGGTAGTTGAACTGCAGTGCGGTGGAACTGACGGAAATGCCGCGGGCCTTCTCCATCTCCATCCAGTCCGAGACCGTCGACTTGCGGCCTGCCTTGCCGTGGACGGCTCCTGCCTCCGAGATCTTCTTCGCGTGCAGTGCCAGCGCTTCGGTCAGCGTCGATTTTCCGGCGTCGGGATGCGAGATGACGGCGAAGGTGCGGCGACGCTCTGCCTCGGCGGACAGGCCCTTGGTCGTCGTCGTGACCGCGACCGACCCGCTCTCGGTTGAATCGGGGCCTTCGGTGTCGGACTGGACAGTCGAGTCGGAAGGGACGGTCGAGTCGGACGGGGTAGTCAACGAAGAACCTCTCGAAGTGGGCGTCGGTGCCGGCGACGTGCCGGTGCGCGGACAGGTGGAGAGTGCGGCAGCACAACAGAGAAAGGATACTCGCACACGATGCAATAGCCACTGCGGCGTAACACTCGGCGAACGATCGCTGATTATCCATGTATGTGTGTGTTCGAACACACAGCCATTTGTGTCCTGCGAAGAGTTGCACTGATCGAAGAGTGACACTGACCGAGGAGTTGCGTTGAGCAAGTTCACCGAAGAGATGTATGCGACCGCCGCAGTCACCGACCGCGGCCTGGTGACGGGAGAGCCGGACAACGCTTTCCGTCAGACCTGGGGCGACATCCACCAGGAGGCTCGGCGCATGGCCGGCGGCCTGGCCGAGGTCGGTATCGATCGCGGCGTCGCGATCGGCATTCTCGCCGGACAGCCCGTCGACATCGCACCTGCCTGCCAGGCGACGTGGATGCGCGGTGCGTCGGTGACGATGCTGCATCAGCCGACCCCCCGAACGGATCTGGGCGTCTGGGCTCAGGACACCGAGACTGTGATCGACATGATCTCCGCGAAAGCCGTCATTCTGGGTGCGCCCTTCGACGCGGCCAAGCCGCTCCTCGAAGAGCGTGGCATCACCGTCGTGACGGTGGACGAGCTTCGCAGCGGAACGTCGATCGATCCCGTGGAGACGGCCGAATCGGATATCGCACTCCAGCAGTTGACGTCCGGTTCCACCGGTTCGCCCAAGGCCGTGCAGATCACGCACGAGAACTTCTACACAAATGCCTACGCCATGATCAACCGCATCAAGTTCTCCATCGAAGACGACGTGATGGTGAGCTGGCTTCCGCTCTTCCACGACATGGGCATGGTCGGTTTTCTCACGGTTCCGATGCAGGTGGGCGCAGAGGTCATCAGCATCACGCCGATGGATTTCCTGCGTACCCCGGTGCTGTGGGCCGAACTGATGGGCAAGTACGGCGGAACCGTCACCGCCGCACCGAACTTCGCGTACTCGCTCTTGGCTCGTCGACTCGCACAGGCGGAAGACGGGGCAGTCGACCTGTCCAGCGTCCGATACATGTGGAACGGCGCCGAGCCGGTGGATCCCGACACGATGGATGCACTCGCCGAGGCAGGTGCGCGTTTCGGTTTGAACCCGACTGCGCTGGCGCCCGTGTACGGAATGGCGGAAACCACGCTCGCCGTGTCGATTCCGGATCCCGATCAAGGTCAGGTCCTCGACTACGTCGATCCAGACTTTCTCGAATCGATGTCTCGAGCGGTGCCGTCCAATCGCCCCAACGCTCGTGCCCTCGCCACACTCGGCAAGATGGTGCCTGACCTCGAGGGACGCATCGTCGACCGTGACGGTCAGGTGCTTCCGGCCCGCGGTGTCGGAATCATCGAGGTTCGCGGCAAGGCAGTCACTCCCGGGTACGTCACGGTCGACGGACACAAGCCGGCCCAGGACGCCGACGGTTGGCTCGACACCGGTGACGTCGGGTACTTCACCGAGGAAGGACTGGTCGTGGTGTGCGGGCGTGTCAAGGACGTCATCATCATGGGCGGCCGGAACGTGTACCCCACAGACATCGAACGGGCGGCCGGAACCGTTGCCGGTGTGCGTCCCGGAAATGCCGTCGCGATTCGTCTCGACGCCGGCCAGAAGCGTGAGAGCTTTGCAGTCGCCGTCGAGACCAACGCTTTCGAGGATCCGGAAGAGGTCAAGCGTATCGAACGCGAAGTGGTCCACGCCGTGGTTGCCGACGTCGGTGTCCGACCTCGCGCCGTTGCGGTCCTGGGTCCCGGCAGTATCCCGAAGACGTCGTCGGGGAAGCTCCGCCGCGCGAATTCGGCTGCACTGCTGGGTAACTGACCGTCAGTGCAGGCGGTTCTGTGCGGCTTCCAACCCGAGTTCGAGCAGTAGCTCCACTGCATCCGCAGCCTCTTCGCATACGAGATCGAGTTCTTTTCGCTCCGTGGACGAGAACGGCTTGAGAACGTAGTCCGCCGGGTCCATGCGGCCCGGCGGACGACCGATCCCGACGCGCGTGCGCAGGTAGTCCTTGGTGGTCAACGAACTCGAAATGGACCGCAGGCCGTTGTGGCCGCCTTCGCCGCCGCCGAGTTTGAGTCTGATCGTCCCGAAATCGAGATCCAGTTCGTCGTGGACGACGATGATGTTCGCGGCGTCGACCGAGAAGAACCGTGCGAGACCGGCGACAGCGCCACCCGAGAGATTCATGTACGAGCGTGGTTTTCCGAGAATCACGCGCCGGCCGGCGAGGCGACCTTCGACGATTTCGGCGCCACTCTTCTTGTGTACGTTGAACTTTCCGCCCATGCGCCCGGCAAGGGTGCCGGCGACCATGAAGCCGACGTTGTGCCGGGTCTTCTCGTACTGGGGGCCGGGATTACCCAGGCCGATGACGAGGGCGGTATCTGTGCTCAACGGACGCTACTTTCTGGCTTGATTTTTCCTGCTACGCACGAACGGCGCGTCACTCCGAATCGGAATGACGCGCCGCGCGCAGTGAGTTCTGTTGGAACCGAGAGGATCAGGCCTCTTCTGCAGCCTCGTCGGCGGCGGGAGCTTCTGCGCCCTCTTCGAGGTCTGCCTCGGTGGGTGCAGCAACGACGTTGACGATCAGGGTGTCGGCGTCAGCCTGCAGGGTCGAGCCCTTGGGCAGTTCGAGCTGGCTGGCCAGGATCTGGGTGCCGATCTCGAGACCCTCGACCGAAACCTCGATCTGCTCGGGGATGTGAAGCGCGTCGGCCTCGATGGAGATCGTGGATGCGTCCTGCGCGACCATCGTGCCTGCAGCAGCATCGCCGACGACGATGACGTTCACGTCGATCGTGACCTTCTCGCCCTTCTTGATGACGAGGAGGTCGGCGTGCTCGATGTAGTTGCGGATGGGGTGCACGACGACCGACTTGGTCAGTGCAACCTGCTCCGTGCCCTCGATGTCGAGGGTGAGGATGGCGTTGGTGCCGTGTGCACGGAGGATGGCGGCGAAGTCGCGAGCCGGCACATTGAGGTGGCGGGGATCTTCACCGTGGCCGTACAGAACCGTGGGGACCTGGCCGTCACGACGTGCGCGGCGAGCTGCGCCCTTGCCGAATTCGGTGCGGACGACGGCGACGAGGTTGTTTTCTTCAGACATGATGAAACGGCTCCTACAACTCACGGGGTTCGTGCTCGGTTTACTGACGTGTGGTTTTGCCTGCGGCAAGGCGGACAGGCGCGCACACGGCCAGGAGCGAAACGCTCGAGCTGAGCCGTAGCCGCGTCGATCACGGTAAACCTGCAACGTGTGGAACTGCTGCGATTCACCCTCGCCGAGACAACTTTGGATACGTTACCGGAGTTTGCTCCCGGCCGCTAATCGCAGGTGGTGGGGACCTGGCCGTGTGGACGTGGTTCGCGTCACATCGAAAGCGGTAGCCTGACGGAGTGACCATCGTGGGGAACGCTCCCGAAGGCAGTCGGCTCGGTGCCGTCGTGCCGGGTACCGACCTGTCGCAGCATGCCCGCCTACTCAGTCGGGTGCACGACGCAGTTCTCTCCGGCCAGGAACCACCGGCGCAGCCGCGGACCGTCGTGGCGCGGTCGTGGTCGAGGGTGGCCGCCGGCGGGCTCACGCCGGATCACTGCGGTGCGTCTACTGTCGCCGATTTCTCCGAGTTGGAGGCGAGGCGTTCGCGTACCGCGCTGCGAAGCGTTCTGCCCGAACTGCGAACCACGCTCACCGAGGTCGCCGAGGACGCGGGCTTCATCGTGGTCGTTGCCGACGCCGACGGTGTCCTGCTCTGGCGCGAAGGGGCGAAGACCGTCAAACGTGCGGCGGACGCTCTCGGGTTCGCGGAAGGCGCGCGCTGGTCGGAGCAGTCGGTGGGGACCAACGCTATAGGTACCGCGCTGATCGAAGACTCTGCGGTGCAACTCTTCTCGGCCGAGCACTATGCGCCCACGCATCACAATTGGTCGTGTACCGGCTCGCCCGTGCACGACCCACGGACGGGCGAGATCCTGGGCGTGGTGGACATCAGTGGATCCGCAGCTTCGGTTCATCCCACCACCGTCGCGCTGGTGCGCACCGCGGTTCGCCTCGCGGAGGCGACGCTGTGGCGCGAGCACGCAGCTTCGCTCGAGCGCCTGCGCTCGCGCGCGGCGCCGTTGTTCGCGGCAGGAACAGGTCCGGCATTGGTGGTCGACGAGTACGGCTGGGTAGCCGGCGCCAGCGGGATTGCCGCGCCTGACCGCGTGGCAGCACCCAGTGCGGGAAAGCCCGTCATCGTGCCAGGTCTGGGGATGTGTCTGCCTGAGCCGCTCGGAGACGGCTGGCTGTTGCGCACCGGCGTCGGCGGGCCGTTGATCGAGCTGGAGCTGGCCCTCGGCGCATCGCCGCAGGTGACGGTGCGTGGTGACGCCAACTGGACGCGCGCGCTTTCGCCGCGTCACGCTCAGATCTTGCGGGCACTGGCAGCCGTCGGTTCGGCAGGTGTGGATGCCGCAGGCCTGAGCGAAGTGCTCTTCGGTGATCGCGAGCATGTCGTGGCAGTGCGCGCCGAGGTGTCCAGACTGAGGAAACACCTCGGCGCGGTCCTGCAGACTCAGCCGTACCGCTTTGCCGACGGTGTGCGAGTTGTGGTGATCTAGCGCGCCGCGCTGATTCCGGCACGACGTCCGAAGAAGCTGCCGTCGCCGAGACTTGTCCCGCTGGCGTAACCGCCCGCACAGACACCGGACGTGCAGCGACCCGCTGCGAAGAGTCCGGGGATCGGCGCACCCGAGACGTGCAGAACCTCGGAATCGACGGTGGTCTTCAATCCTCCCAGCGTGAATCCGCCTGTGCGGCCACGGAGATCGATTGCCGCGAACGGGCCGACGATCGGCTTCACCCACTCGGACTTCTTGCCGAGCACCGGATCCGAACCTTCAGCCGCGTGCCGGTTGTAGAGGTCGACGGTGGATTGCAGCGATCCGGCGGGCAGTCCCATCTCGCCTTCGAGTTCCTCGACGGTCTCCGCCACCCAGCTCGGCTGCGCCCGCAACTGTGCACTGGACGATTCGGCATTCATGCCTTCCTCGTACGCAGCTTCGTCGATCACGAGGAATGCCTGGTTGTCCTGCTGGAACAGCGTTGCCTGGCCGATGCGGCCGGGGTAGGTGTCCTCGGGGATGTATCGCTGACCGCGGCCGTTGACAAGAATGCCGCGCACCATCAACTGCGGGTCGCAGAAGAACGCGACCTCGGTGGCGTCCATGTGTGCGGTGTCGGCGCCGAGTGCCTGACCGATCTGGATTGCGCGGCCGTCGTGCGCCTCGATGGAGGCCGCCGGGTGGCCGAAGATGCGCGGTGCGTTCGAGCGCACCATCTCGTTGTTGTACGCGAAGCTGCCCATCGCAAGCACTACGCCCTTGCGTGCGCGAATCGCGACATCCTTGCCGTAGCGCTTGGCGACGACGCCGACAACCCGATCGCCGTCTACCACCACAGTTTGGACGCGCAGATCGTATTCTGCTCGGACGCCGAGCTTTTCGGCCGTCTCGACGAGTGGCTTCATCAGCATGTAGCCGCCGCCCTTCTCGCCGGTGTTCTTCTCGGACATCTGCGGAACGTGTCCGCGGGGCGCGGGATCGACGAGGGTGTTGAACGGCGCGGCGTTCTCGCCTCCCGAGTACATCAGGCCGTCGTCGTACGGCGGTTCCCAGCCGGGCTGACCCCAGAACGATTCCTTGAACGGGACCCCGGCGTCGACGAGCCAGTTGTAGTGATCGACGCTGCCCTCGCAGTACGCGTCGATCTTCGTATCGTCGGTTCCGGGGCCGAGCGCTGCCTTCATGAACGTCTTCATGTTCTCGACCGAGTCCTCGAACCCGCACGCCTTCTGCAACGGAGTTCCACCGCCCAGGTAGATGAATCCACCAGCCAGTGACGCGGCTCCGCCCCAACCGCCCGTCCGCTCCAGGACGAGCACCTCGGCGCCGGCACGCGCTGCTTCGATCGCAGCGGTGACGCCGGCGATGCCGTATCCCGCGACGACGACGTCGGCCTCGTAGTCCCAGGTGGTGATGTCGGCAGCGGAGATCGGTCTGACGGTGGGGTCGGCCATGCGAATAGTCCTCTCGGAAGGCGAAACTGCTGATCACCCCACAGTTGCAGTTTCGACTTCCACAGATCAGGCATGGTCCCGGTCAACGGGAGGTTTGTAATCCCCTGACCGCGCCCAGAAATGTGTCCAGGTCGGCTTCGTCGACGAAGTAGTGCGGCGATGCGCGAACCACGGCATCGAGCCCGCGGGCATCCATGTCGAGGAGGGTGGACCCGCGACCACTGACGGTAACGGTGATGTTCTGTGCTGCAAGCTGATCCCGCACCAAGTGCTCGGGGATACCGTCGACGGTGAAGGAAACGATGCCGCTCAGTTGGGTTCCTCGATCGCGGACTTCGACTCCGGAAATCGCTGCCAGACCTTCCCTCAGCGTGACTGCTCGGGATTCGATCTGCTCCCACGCCGTGTCGGTGCCGATCGAGAGCAGATAGTCGGCGGCGACGCCGAGACCCAGGCGCGCAGCGACACTCGTTTCCCAGAGCTCGAATCGTGTTGCGTCCGGTGCGGGTACGAAGCTGTTCTCGCCGGTCCATTCCGCTCCGTGCAGGTCCATCGCAGCGGGTTCGAGTGCGTCGACGAGTCCGGGGCGGACGTACAGGAATCCGGTTCCGCGTGGCCCGCGGAGCCACTTGCGGCCGGTTGCGCTGAGGGCGTCGACGCCGAGTTCGGTGACGTCGATGGGCAATTGGCCGACGGACTGGCATGCGTCGAGCAGAACGAGCGAGCCGTAGGCCCTCGCGAGTTCGACGACCTCGCGGACGGGGTTGATCAGGCCGCCGTTGGTGGGGACGTGGACGACGGAGACGACGCGAACACGATCGTCGAGCATGTTCTCGAGTGCGTCGAGGTCGATGCGTCCGTACTGATCGCTCGGGATGATCTCGACGTGGGCACCGGTCGAACGCGCCCGCCCCAGTGCAGCGATGGCGTTGCTCGCGTATTCGACTCCGCTGATGAGAATTCGATCACCGGGTCCGAGCGGAACGGCAGCGAGGAAGTCGTTCCACGCGCGGGTCGCGCTGTCCGTCAAAGCGATATCGGTTGCCTGAGCACCGATGACCCGGGCCAGCGAATGGGGAACAGCAGCGAGGGCGCCGCTCTGACGAGCAGCTGCGACGTATCCGCCGACGTCGGCTTCACGTCGCAGGTGCTCGATCATCGTGGCCGGCACCGGCTCGGGCGGGAGCGAGGATCCCGCGCTGTCGAGGAACACCTTGTCAAGGCATCCGGGAGTGTCGCGGCGGATCGTGTCGAGATCGAACATGGCACCTTCCGTTCATGTCGGTGTGGTTCAAACTACCTGTGAACGAAGCTGTCCCGATGGAGCGAAGACTGGGCACCGCCGATGCCGTGGTGATCGGCCTCGGCGCGATGATCGGCGCCGGAGTCTTCGTGGTGTTCGCGCCTGCTGCCGCAGTAGCCGGTACCGGGTTGCTTGTGGGCCTGGTGATTGCAGCGTTCATCGCCTACTGCAACGCGACGTCGTCGGCGCAGCTTGCGGCCAGATACCCCACTTCAGGTGGGACCTACGTCTACGGACGTGAGCAGCTCGGACCCTGGTGGGGGTTTGCCGCCGGCTGGTCGTTCGTGATCGGGAAGACCGCGAGCTGCGCGGCAATGGCCCTGACTTTTGCGACGTATGTTGCGCCTACGGCCTGGCGTGTCCCCGTCGCGGTATTGGTGGTGGCAGCGCTGGTTGCAGTCAACTATCGCGGAGTCACGCGGACGGCGCACATGGCCAGGGTGATCGTCGCCGTGTCGACGACGGCGCTGTGTGTAGCGCTGGTGGTTGCCGTCGTCGGTCCTGGTGCGGTGCGCGAGTTCCCGGACGTCGCGTTCGGGTCGTGGTACGGAATTCTGCAAGCGGCGGGGCTGCTTTTCTTCGCGTTCGCCGGTTACGCCAGGATCGCGACGCTGGGGGAGGAAGTGCGTGATCCGCGTCGAACGATTCCGCGGGCGATCCTGATCGCACTCACCGTCGCCGTTGTCCTCTATGCGCTGGTAGCGGTGGTGCTGTTGGTGACGCTGGGACCTGATCGGCTGGCGAATTCGGCGCGACCACTGGCAGATGCGGTGGGCGCAGTCGGGTGGAGTTGGGCCGTTCCCGTAGTGGTGATCGGTGCCGCGGCGGCGTCGGCGGGGGCGCTGCTGGCTCTGATCGCCGGCGTGAGTCGTACGGCGATGGCGATGGCCCGCGAGCGCGATCTGCCAGTGGCCCTCGCTGCAGTCCATCCACGGTTCGGGGTCCCTCACCATGCGGAACTTGTGGTCGGTGCCGTTGTGATCGCCTTGGTCTCGACAACCGATCTTCGTGGGGTGATCGGCTTTTCGTCGTTCGGAGTGCTGCTCTACTACTTCGTCGCGAACGTGAGTGCGTACAGCCAACGCGGTGTGGACCGGATGTATCCGAAGTGGCTGCAAGCGGTCGGCGCGGCTGGTTGTGTCGTTCTGGTGGTCACACTTCCGTGGATCGCGGTTGTTTCCGGCGCAGGTGTGGTTCTGGCCGGTTGTGGGTACCGGTGGATACGACTGAAGAAATTCAACGACACGTAACACCACAAAGGGTGCATCTCGGACGTTGGCGTTCTATCGTCGGTAGCGACCGCGAAGACCGCCCGAAGGGGAAGTCGAATGGTGACAGCAGCGTTGACAGCAGCACAGACCACGCAGGTGGATTCACGTCCTGCGGCCGAGGCCTACGTCGGTGGTGTGTGCTTCAAACAGGGGCCACCCCGTTTGGTCGGAGCTGAGCTCGAGTGGCTGACCAGCCAGGTTCCCGGTGGGGAGCGGCCGTCAGCAGCGACTCTGGCAAAGGCACTCGGGCGATACGCGCCCACCAGTATCGACCCGGATTCACCAGCGGTTCCGCTTCCTCGTGGCAGCCTCGTCACCGTAGAACCTGGCGGACAGATCGAACTCTCGTCAGCGCCGCGGACGTCCGCCCGAGAACTGTGTGACTGTCTCGACGAAGACCGTCGTACTCTCGAAACACTCCTCGCGTCGTACTCCATCGAAATCAGTTCTGCCGCGGCCGACGTCGCCCGCCCACCTTCCCGGATTCTCCGGTTGCCACGCTATTGCGCAATGGAATCCCGCTTCGCCGGGATAGGACCGTACGGCACCTTGATGATGTGCAATACAGCAGCAGTGCAGGTCAGTGTCGATGCCGGCGGCAGCCCGGAGTCCATTGCCCAGCGTTGGCGGCTCCTCGGGGACATGGGGCCGGCGCTCATCGCTGCGTTTGCGTGTTCTCCACGCTTGCAAGGGGTTCCGAGAGGGGATTGGGCGTCCCAACGCATGCGGACGTGGCTCGAACTCGATTCCTGGCGAACGGTCGCAGTCCCGGAAGTGCAGGACTACGCCGGCTGGGCGCTCGATGTTCCGCTGATGTGTGTGCGAAACGAGGGCGACGATTGGACGGCTCCGCGGGGTGCCACTTTCGGGGACTGGATAGACGGCGCTGTGGATGCCGAGATCGGACGCCGACCCGTCTGGGCGGACTTGGACTATCACCTGTCCACGCTGTTCCCGCCGGTTCGCGCTGTCGGCCATCTGGAGGTTCGCTACATCGATGCGCAGCCGGGAGATCTGTGGCGAGTACCGGTAGCAGCGATCGACGCGTTGCTGTCCGGGCCTGCCGTGATGCGTGAGGCGAGTGATGCCGCAGCGTCGACGGCCGGGAGATGGCGGGATGCGGCAGAGTACGGTTTGGACGACGTCGAACTGCGTTCGGCGGCAACCTCTCTGATGTCGCTTGCCGCGTCGTACGCGCCGGAGCCGCAGTTTGTCCGTCTTCTCGATGCCGCAGCCGAACGGTGTTGTCGCGCAATTGTGCCCGGTGAGAGCGACACATGACGGGGGAGATCACCAAGGAAGCGGTCGAGGCCGTACTTCTGCGAGCGCGTGAACGGTCGACGCTGCTCACCGACTGCGTCGACGATACCGAATTGGTCGCTCAGCATTCTCCGTTGATGAGTCCACTCGTGTGGGACCTGGCGCATATCGGCAATCAAGAGGAACTCTGGCTGGTGCGAGATGTCGGTGGCCGCGATCCGGTGCGTAGCGACATAGACGAGCTGTACGACGCGTTCAAGCATTCGAGATCGTCAAGACCCACACTTCCCCTGCTCAACCCGGCCGAGGCGCGCGAATACGTACGTACGGTTCGCGGGAAGGTCTGGGATGTGCTCGAAGCCAGCACCTTCGGACGCACAGAACTCGACATGGACGGTTTTGCCTTCGGGATGATCGCGCAGCACGAGCAGCAACACGCCGAAACCATGCTCGCAACCCACCAATTGCGTTCGGGACCCACGGCACTCGTTGCCACACCCGCTCCGCAAGCGGCCCGCATGCCGGAACTCGACGAGGTCACGATCCCCGCCGGCCCCTTCGTCATGGGGACCGACGACGAACCGTGGGCACTCGACAACGAGCGCACTGCGCATCAGGTCTATCTCACCGACTTCGCGATCGACAGATTCCCGGTCACCAACGGGCAGTTCGTCGAATTCATCGAGGACGGCGGCTATTCCCGACCGGAACTGTGGTCCCGTGACGGTTGGCGGCATCGCGTCGACGCGAAGCTCCGTGCACCACTGTTCTGGGAACGCGACAGTTCGGGTTGGTGGCACGAGACTTTCGGCGTCGAGGCTCCGGTCCCACCGGACAAGCCCGTCGTGCATGTGAGCTTCTACGAAGCCGAGGCCTACGCGAGTTGGGCAGGCAAACGGCTTCCCACCGAGGCGGAATGGGAAAAGGCCGCGCGGTGGGATCCGGAAACCGGGAGATCACGACGGTTCCCGTGGGGGGACGTGTCCGCAGACGAGAAACTTGCCAATCTCGGTCAGCGCCATCTCGGTCCAGCGGGCGTCGGCTCGTACCCGGCGGGTGCATCGGCAGCGGGTGTCGAGCAGTTGATCGGCGACGTGTGGGAGTGGACGTCTTCGGGTTTCCATCCGTATCCGGGTTTCCGGGCCTTCCCCTACCGGGAGTACTCGGAGGTGTTCTTCGGCGGCGACTACAAAGTGTTGCGAGGGGGATCGTTCGGGACCGACAGCGTTGCCTGCCGGGGGACGTTCCGCAACTGGGACCACCCGATCAGGCGCCAGATCTTCTCGGGTTTTCGCTGCGCCAGAACGATTTCGGGTAGATCCTGACATGTGTCGGCACCTCGGGTATCTCGGGCCGCCGCGTTCGGTTCGTGAACTCCTCCACGACGGCGAGAACTCACTGATGCGACAGTCGTGGGCACCTCGCGAGATGCGTGGCGGCGGGACCATCAATGCCGACGGATTCGGCGCGGTGTGGTGGAACGGTGGAAGGCAGGGACGGTACCGCAGTATCTCGCCGATCTGGTCGGACCCGACAGTCGACGAGACGTTGTCCCACATCGTTTCCGGATCCGTTCTCGCCGCCGTACGTTCCGCGACGGAGGGGATGGCCGTCGAGATCGGTGCCTGCGCACCGTTCGTCGACGGAACCTACGCTTTCAGCCACAACGGAGCGGTATCCGGTTGGCCTGGCTCACTCGCCGACTTGGCAGCAGAAGTTCCGGCCGTCGAATTGCTGAAGATGCCCGCGCCGACGGATGCTGCCTTGTTGTGGACAGTGCTTCGGCATCGGTTGAAGTCGAAGCCCGCGGAAGCCGCCGTGACGAGCCTCGTTCACGATGTGGCTGCGGCGGCACCGGATTCACGATTGAACCTCCTGTTCGGCGACGGGCAGGAACTGTGGGCCACGGCGTGGGGCCACACGTTGTACACGCGGGTCGACGAGTCGCGGGCACTGATCGTTTCCGAACCGTCCGATCGTTCACCGGACTGGGAGCAGGTGCCGGACCGGCACATCGTCTGCGCGCGTCCCGGCCATTTGATCATCACCCCGATACCGATGGGAGAACAATGAAAACCCCTACGCTCGAGGTTTATCTGACACCGGCCGAATCGGTCGACGCATTGCGAGCCGAGGCCAGGGAGGGCTTGACCGCTACGCCGAAGTGGCTCTCGCCCAAATGGTTCTACGACGCGCGTGGAAGTGAACTGTTCGAGGAGATCACGGCCTTACCCGAGTATTACCCCACCCGTACCGAACGCGGCCTGCTCGCTCGGTACGCCGACGAGATCGCGGCGTTGACCGAACCCGAGATCCTGATCGAACTGGGTTCAGGTTCCTCTGAGAAGACGCGGTTACTCCTCGACGCGATGACGGCTCGCGGAACTCTGCGAACGTATGTACCACAGGATGTTTCGGTGACGGCCCTCGAAGGTGCGGCGCAGCAAGTCGGTGCCGAGTTTCCCGGAATCGACGTGGTAGGGGTGGTCAGTGACTTCACCGGTTCGCTGCATCATCTACCCGGGGGTGGACGGCGCGCGGTCGCTTTTCTCGGTGGAACTCTCGGCAATCTCATTCCGGCAGAACGCGCCGAGTTCCTCTCGGGCATTGCAGCGGTGCTCGATCCCGGTGAGAACCTGATCCTGGGCGTGGGATTGGTGATCGATCCCGCAGTCCTCGTGCCCGCCTACGACGACGCTGCCGGTGTGACTGCGCAGTTCAATCTCAATGTTCTCTCGGTCCTGAACAAGCAACTGGGAGCGAACTTTCCCTTGGAGGACTTCCGTCACGTCGCGCTCTGGGATGCCGAGAACGAGTGGATCGAGATGCGCCTGGAAGCACTTCGTGAAGTCTCGGTGCACATCGACGACCTGGATCTGGAGATCACCTTCGCAGCGGGCGAGCAGCTGCGCACCGAGATCTCGGCGAAGTTCACCGAGGAAGGGATTGCCGCGGAACTCGCGTCCGCGGGCTTCGGGGTACGGAAGGTGTGGACGGATCAGGATCAGCGCTTTGCGCTGTTGTGCGCGCAGCGGGCGTGAAGTGGGCGCTTGTCAGAGGATGCTGTCTCCCCCCCCTAGAAGTGTCTCAAAAGTTCTGTAGGCGGCAATATTTGAGAAGTGTCGAGAGTAGAGATCTGCGGTGCCGGTATGGACAGCGTCCGACACCGGCGCAAGATCCACGAGATGCGCGAGTTTTACATAGGACTGGTCATCGCTCGCGCCGAGCGGATACTCCTGCTCGCCGGCCTTGCGCTCGAATTTTGACTGCGCCTCAGCGGGGTCGCCAGCCCAGATGAGATAACAGTCCTCTCGGTAGAAGCACCCGACCCCGTCATTCTTCCCCAACTCGAATATCGCTATGCCGAAGTACGGTTGATCTCGTGTCGGATGCTGAGTCATGCGATTGAACGTAGTGACATCGGAGCGCAAAAGGTATCGGTGAATACCCCGGGATTTCGCAAAAACTTGTCGGTGGGCGCCCGTAGAATCGCTCATATGTTCGAATCGAAGACTTCCGCGGACGCGCTGTTTCGGCAGCATGCGGAAATCGCGCGCGCCCACTTCCTCGAGATCGACGCGGTCACTGCGCTGTACTTGGACCGTTGTGAGGAGGATGCCGCGGTTGGAGTCAATGAGGCTTTTCGGGGTCAATTCGCGCACGTGGAGATCGCGTCGATACTGAGCATTACGGAGTACGCCGCGCAGAAAATGATTGCACTGGGATGTGACCTGCGCTGGCGACTTCCGCGGGTGGCGGCCGCTTTTGCTTGCGGTGACATCGATCTGGCCAAAGCGATGGCACTGTCCGAAGCTCTCGCCAACGTTTCCGAGCACGCGCTCGATGACATCGAGCGACTCCTCGTGGACGGTGCCTGCCGTGTAACCGGTAACAAGTTGAAGGCGCGCGCACGAGGTCTCATTGCTCGGCACGACCCTGATGGGGTGCGTGCCAGGCGAGTTCGTGCGGAGGCGGATCGGGACGTTCGGACGTGCGCGTCGCACGACGGTATGTCGACTCTGGACGGAATGCTTCCAGCGGTCGGCGCTCAGACTTTGGCCACGAGGCTCCGTGCGATGTCGATGCAGGTCTGTGGTTCCGATCCGAGAACTTTCGGGCAACGGCGTGCCGATGCACTGATCGCATTGGCGGAAGGAAAGACGTCGTTGGATTGTCAGTGCGACGGCGATTGCACCCGTAGGGATGATACGAAGACCTCCGCGCTCCCGATTGCGACAATTCTTGTGGGTGTCAACGCCTCCACCCTGCTCGGATTCGACGACCTGCCAGGCTATTTGCAGGGGTACGGCCACATCGATGCCGACCATGCGCGCGCGATCGCCGCGGACGCCACGTGGCAGAGAGTCCTCACCCTTGCACCGTCCGAGGTGCAACATTGTTCGACTGCGGGGGCAGTCGGACCGGTGCTCGGCGTGGGTCGGTCGATGCGCTCACCGGAGATATTGCCCGCTGCGGCAAGGGATAATCGCTCGAGAAGGAACAGTGGTTCGCGGCGCGGTGAATCCACGTACCAGCCGTCCGCGGCGTTGGTGACGATTGTAAGGACGCGAGACGGTACGTGCCGCTTTCCGAATTGTGTTGTGCGTTCTGATAGTTGCGATATCGATCACACGGTGCCGTTCGATCACGGCAACCCCGCTCAGGGAGGGCCTACTGCAGAACGGAACTTGGCCTGTCTGTGTCGAAAACATCACCGACTGAAGACGTTTGGCAGGTGGACAGTGAAGCAAATCGGAGGTGGTCTTCTGGAGTGGAAAGATCCGTCAGGACGACGAACGGTTACCGCGCCCGTAGGCCCATTCTGTGACCCCGAACTGAGAGTGCCCGACGCGGCGAGACTGCATTTGACGGACGACGATGCGCTGGAACGACGTTTCGGACTTCGGGACAGGGGAGTGGAAGCGGATCTCGAATACCTCCTGGACTGGAGTGTGCCCGGCTGGCGGAAGGCACGATCTGCATCAAGACGTAACGCATCCCCACTGGCGAACGCTTTGCCGGAGTTTGCCGACTTCTGAAGGGGTTTCGTTTCTCCTGTGGCCTGCGGGTATAGCGAGAGGGCCCGAAAAATGGTGTTTGTCTGTTTATAGTGAGGCGCAGAACGGTTTCCGACCCGAGGAGAACGCGTGCGTCATCCGAAGCTCGCCGCATTGACCGTGGCCCTGACTGCAGTACTGGTGATGCCGGTAACGCAGAGCGTGGCTCAACCATTCCCCTTCGACCCCGGCAGTTTCGGCAACGGAAGCACCGGATCGTTGGGGAGCGACGACCCGGACATACCCATCGAGGACACCCTCCCGCAGTTGTCGGTCACCACACTGGTCGACGGACTCGACCACCCCTGGGACGTGGTGGCGGCCCCGGACGGTGCAATCCTGACCGGACAACGATCCGGCGGATTCTTCGTTCGCCGAGGCGACAACACGACAGGTCCAGTCGCTGCTGACCTTTCGGATCTCTACGCGCAGTCCGAAACCGGGCTCATGGGCATCGCGCTTGCTCGCGACTTCGCTCAGTCGCGCACCCTGTACACCTGCCAAGGATTCAGCGCTGGGGGAGTCACGGACGTTCGAGTGATCGCGTGGACCGTCGACGCCGGATGGACCGCACTCACGCGAACCGGAACTGTATTGCCAGGAATCCCGGTCTCGTCCGGGCGTCACGGGGGTTGCCGAATTCTTGCGGCGCAGGACGGAACGCTGTTCGTCGGGACGGGTGACACCGCGACGCCGAGCGTCCCCCAGGATCCGAATTCGCTGGGCGGCAAGGTCTTGCACATCAACGCCGACGGAACTCCGGCGGCGGGGAATCCGAATGCTTCCAGCCCGGTCTACACGCTCGGGCACCGCAACGTCCAAGGCTTGGCCGTGCAACCCGGAACCGGCCGGGTGTACTCGGTTGAACAGGGCACAAGCGTCGACGACGAAGTCAACCTGCTTACCCCCGGCGGAAATTACGGCTACCGCCCGGATCGGCTTCCCGGAACGTACGACGAATCCGTGCCGATGACCGACCCGGTGCGAGTGCCGGGAGCAATTGCGGCGGTGTGGCGTTCGGGTAGCTCGACGTTGGCTACCGCCAGCGCTGCCTTCACCGGTGGAGCTGCATGGGGTGCCTGGGACGGTGCGCTCGTAATGGGTGGCCTCAAGAGCAAGGAACTGATCTTCCTCCGCCTGAATGCCGACGGACGCTCGGTCGACGCGCAGACCTTCGGGTTGGAGAACCAGTTCGGTCGCTTGCGGTCGGTGACCCCGACGCCCGACGGCTCGCTCCTGGTGACCACCGACAACGGCGCCGGCGACAAGGTGCTGCGGGTGACGCCCACGCCCTGATCTTCAGTACCAGGCGATGACCCGGCACGGACCACCCGAACCACCCGCATGCGTCGGCGCTCCCACCATCACCGTGGCGCCGACGGCCGGAAGTGCGGACAGATTTGCGAGGGCTTCGACTGCGTACTTTCCTGAGCCCAAAGCGCTTCGGTGAGCCCCGTGGGTGGTGCTTCGGCCCGCGTCGATGCTGAGGGTGTCCGAGCCCACGGCGACGATGTTGCGCTCGCGGACGAGAAAGTCGATCGCCTCGGGGTTGAATCCCGGTGTGTGTTGCACGCCGAGTGCATCTCGATTCGTGAAGGCGCCACCGGCACCGGCCCGGGTATCCCAACCCGAGTTCATCGCAACCAGGCTGCGGGGAGCGATGGTCCCGTGGAGGGACTCCCAATCGAGGATGTCCTGGCGGGTGAGCAGTGTGTCGGGGTCGACGGAGGCTCGGGCACTGATGTCGACGACCGCAATCGGCACGACGAGGTCGGCGACGGGAATCTTCTCGACGGTGATTCCGTCCGCACTGGCGTGTGCGGGAGCGTCGATGTGAGTACCAGTGTGTTCTTCGAGGCGGAGTTCGTTGAGGTAGAAGTTTCCACCTGACTCGGCGGAGCCGAGCGAGCCCAGAGACCCGCCGGCGTCGGCGATCTTCGCCAGGTTCCTCATCTCGAACGAGCGCGCGCCCGGCCACACCGGGAACTCCGGCGTCAGTACGTGGGTCAGATCGACGATGGTCTGACCTGTTGGTGCTGCCGACGCAGTGGGCTGTACAGCGCCGGCCATGACGGTCGCGCCGAGGGCACCGGTGCCCAGCGCCGCGAACATCGATCGACGGCTGATCTTCCTGCCTTCGCGTCCTATCGATTCGTAGACCTCCGACAAGACCTTCGGTGAGCACATCAGAAACTCCAGATCACTGGGATCAACACCGTTGCAACTATCAGGAACCACAACAACATCGGGAGTCCGAGCTTCCAGTAGTCGCCGAACTTGTAACCACCAGGGCCCATCACCATCATGTTGGCGGGAGTGGCTACAGGCGTCAGGAAGGAGGCCGCGGCAGCGACGGTGACCGTCATCAGAAGGGGCAGCACCGAGATGTCGAGTTCGATGGCGACCGAGATCGCGATCGGCGTGATGATCAACGCGGTTGCAGTGTTGCTGATCAGCTGGCCCAGAGTCGCCGTCACGACGAAGAGTCCAGCGACGACGACATACGGGCTTGCCCCACCGACGACGTCGACAAACGCATGCGCGAGCTTTTCGGCCGCGCCGGTCTGCTGGATTGCGGTCGACAGCGGGATCATTCCGCCGACGAGAATCAACGTTGTCCACGAGATGGACCGATGCGCCTGCTCGACGCTGATGACTCGTAGCAGCACCATCGCACATGCCGCGAGGAGTCCGGCTATCGCCGACGGCACCAATCCGAACGTCAGCATCACTACCATCGCCGCGACGATGACGAGAGCGATGACCGCGCGGGTTCCCAACGGGGCTGCCTGCTTACGGATCTGGGCAGGCGCGTCGACCACGAGGACGTTCGGATCGACGGCGGTGTGGGTGTCGAGATCGTCCCAGCTTCCTTGCAGGAGAAGCGTGTCACCGGCCGCCAACTTGACGCCCTTGGGGCCGCAGTCCTCACCGGCGCGCTGGACTGCGAGTATCACCAGATCTCCACTGTCGGTCACCATGCCCGGAAAAGCCCTGTCGCCGATCATTTCCGAGCGCGGCGGGATGATCACTTCGACCACGCCGTCGTGCTTGGTGATCAAGGGCTCTGCGGACGGCGCATCCTTTCCCATGAGCTGATACTGCTTCGCGAGGGTCTTGGCATGCCGGCTCAGGTCAGGCGACATCGACGTCCCCGCACGATGGGGGAGGACGTGAGGACCGAGAAGTACGGCGATCGCAATCGTTCCCAATACGAGCGGCGCACCGACCAAGGTGAAACTGAAGAACCCGAAAGCACCGGCCCCGGATTCCTCGGCGGCTTCGGAAACGATGATGTTGACCGGTGTTCCGGTCAAGGTGAGCATCGATCCGGCATGGGCGGCAAATGCCAACGGCAGAAGCAGTTGTGACGTCGATTTACCGAGACGTACCGCCAAGACGACCACCATCGGTACCAACGCGGCTACGGCCCCGTTGACGCTGATCAATGCGGTCAACGCGGCAACCAGCAACATGATCGCACTCACGAGACGGACTCGGGATTCGCCGACTTTCGCCAGCAGTTTCTCGCCCGCCCATGTGGTGACACCGGTGGCGTCGAGGGCTTCGCTGACGACAAAAAGCGCGGCGATGAACACCACCGTGGGATCGCCGAATCCGGCGAGCGCCTGCTCCATCGTGATCACACCGGTGGCGTACAGCGCCAGGGCAGTGCCGATCGCGATGATGCCGACCGGGATTCGGCCGATCACGAACAGTGCCACGACCAGTGCAAGCACGACGAAAGTGATGGTGATGTCATTCACGATTCGTAAAGGTACCTGCTCATACAGAACGGCCCCGTCTCGCAAGTGAGACGGGGCCGTGGGACGGACGCGAGGGGAATTAGTTGGAGGCGGCGATGCGGGCCTTCTCGAGAGCGGCCAGCGTGCGAAGAACCGTGGCCTTCTGCTTGTTCAGATCGCTCAGTCGTGCGCGAGCCGGCAACCCTTGTGCGAGTTCGGCGACCTTGATCTGCTCGTCGATCGAACCGAGCTGATCGAGAAGCCCTAGGACGCGCGTCTGGAGCGTGTCGATGTCCACGGTGTCGGTCTTGACCGGAGCGGCAACGCGCGTCGCTGTGCCCGTGCTGGCGGGGCGGGAAGCGCGTGCGGGTGACGTGTCGGCGACAACCGTTGCGGCGCGGGGCCGAATTGCCTTGCGAACAGCGGCTGCATCAGGAAGGACGTCCATACGGATCTCGTTCAGGACTCGGCGTGCCTCGCGTGCGTTGACGCGGTACTCGCGCTCTTCGTCGTCGTCGGACTGCAGCGTGCCGCCGAGCGGGCGCAGACCGTACATGCCGAGGAAGCGCTTGGCGTCGTCGATGATGCCTTCGTTTTCACGGCATTTTCCGCAGCGGGGTTCGTTGCGGAACATGTCCACGGAGTTGTCGTCTCCGCACCAGACACAAGATCCTGGGCGCCACCGCCGGATCGTCGGAACTGATGAATTCAGGGAATGAGATTCGGGCCGGGATTCCAGGGTTTGCGCGTCGATCACGACGAGCCACACTAGGCGAAGATTGCGGCGCGGTGAACACCGCCCCAACATCGACCTGGGTTTCTCGACGGTAGCGTGATCAAGATCATGTCAATCGTCGCATTCGGCGGTATTCGTGTGTCCCACAGGTGGTTTCATGATGACCGTGTGGTCTGTTTCTGAGACCTTCACGAAGACGACGACGGGCGCGTACCGGTGACCGTGAAGTCACAGGTACGCGCCCGTAGTGCGGCGCGAGACTAGGCGCTGCCGTTGAACAGCGAAGTCACAGAACCGTTCTCGAAAACTTCCTTGATGGTGCGAGCGAGCAGCGGTGCGATGGACAGCACCGTCAGCGTCGGGAACTTCTTCGACTCGTCGATCGGAAGTGTGTTGGTGACAACAACTTCCTTCGCGCCACACGTCGACAGACGCTCGGCCGCAGGGTCGGAGAGGACGCCGTGGGTTGCAGCGATGACGACGTCACCTGCACCGGCCTCCTTGAGCACCTTGACCGCGCCAGCGATGGTTCCGCCGGTGTCGATCATGTCGTCGATCAGGATGCAGGTGCGACCTTCGACCTCACCGACGACGCGGTTGGACTTGACCTGGTTGGGTACCAACGGGTCGCGCGTCTTGTGAATGAATGCCAGCGGTGCTCCGCCGAGCGAGTCGGCCCACTTCTCGGCGACACGAACGCGGCCCGAGTCGGGGGACACCACCGTGATGTTCTCGAGGTTGTAGCCCGCGCGAATGTGGTTGGCCAACTGGCTGTGTGCGTGCATGTGATCGACGGGGCCGTCGAAAAAGCCCTGGATCTGATCGGTATGCAGGTCGACCGTGATGATGCGATCGGCGCCGGCGGTCTTGAGCAGGTCGGCAATCAGGCGAGCGGAGATCGGCTCGCGTCCGCGATGCTTCTTGTCCTGGCGGGCGTACGGGTAGAACGGAAGAACGGCGGTGATGCGCTTTGCCGATCCACGCTTGAGAGCGTCGATCATGATGAGCTGCTCCATCACCCACGTGTTCAGCGGTGCCGGATGACTCTGCAGGACGAACGCATCGGAGCCGCGAACCGACTCTTCGAATCGAACGAAGATCTCACCGTTCGCGAAGTCGCGCGCGGTCTGCGGGGTGACGCGGATGTCGAGTTCCTTCGCCACCTGCTCCGCCAACTCGGGATGTGCGCGACCCGAGAACAACATCAGGTTCTTCTGGTTGTCGATCCAATTCGCAGTCACTGGTTCATGCCGTCCTTTTGTACTTGCCGGTCGATCTGGTGGTGATCTGTGCTGTCTGTTGTGCAGGGCTGTCAGGTTGTTGCAGGGCCGTCAGGTTGTGCAGCTGCTGCAGCGGCATCGGCCGCGGGTGTGCCGGGACGATTCTTCTGGACCCAGCCCTCGATGTTGCGCTGCACCCCACCCGAGACGGCGAGCGCCCCAGGCGGTACGTCGTTCTTCAAGACCGTGCCCGCACCCGTGTATGCGCCGTCTCCCACGACGAGAGGGGCGACGAACATGGTGTCGGAGCCTGTTCGGACATGCGACCCCACCACAGTACGGCTCTTGTTCACCCCGTCGTAATTGACGAAGACGCTCGAAGCTCCGATATTGCTGTGATGGCCGATGGTGGCGTCGCCGACGTAGGTAAGATGCGGAATCTTCGAATGCTCGCCGATATCCGCGTTCTTGGTTTCCACGTAAGCGCCGATCTTGCCGTGTGCCCCGAGGCGGGTACCAGGCCGGAGATAGGCGAAGGGGCCCACAGTCGCGTCCGCGCCGACAACGGAGTCGGTCCCGTGCGAGCGGACGACTACTGCGCGCTCACCGACGGTCACGTTGTCCAAGGTGGTATCCGGGCCGATCACGGCGTCTTCGCCCACCGAGGTTGTGCCGGTCAACTGAACTCCGGGCAGGAGCGTCACGTCCTGTGCGACGTGCACGTCGCAATCTATCCATGTGCTCGCAGGATCGACGACGGTGACGCCGGCACGCATCCACTTCTCGAGGATCCGACGGTTCATCTCGCGGGCGAGCGTCGAGAGCTGCACGCGATCGTTGGCGCCCGCGACGAGAACCGAATCCGCGATGTGCTGAGCACGAACACGCTTGCCCGCGCGACGGGCGATCATGATCACATCGGTGAGATAGAACTCGTGTTGTGCGTTGTTGGAGTCGAGGGACGCCAGCGCGTCGCGCAGAGTTTCGAAGTCGAAGGCGTAGACCCCTGAATTGACTTCGGTGATCGAGCGCTGCGAATCGGTGGCTTCCTTCTCCTCGACTATGGCGTTCACCTCGCCGTCCGTCGTACGAAGGATTCGCCCGTAGCCGGTGGGGTCGACGGCCGTCGACGTCAACACCGTCACCGCGGCCGCGGGAGCAGCCGTGTGCTGGGCGAGGAGGTCTGCGATGGTCTTTCCGTCGAGCAGAGGCACGTCGGCGGCTGTGACGAGTACGGTCCCGGAGAAGTCGGCCGGCAACCCCTCGAGCCCACAACTGACAGCGTGCCCGGTGCCCTTCTGCTCGTCCTGAACAGCGACGGTGACGGAACGGTCCAGTTCCCCGGCGACTGCGTTCACGGCTTCGGTGACACGCTCACGATCGTGACCGACGACGGTCACCAGGTGCGTGGGATTCAGTGAGGTTGCCGCGTGAAGCGAATGTGCCAGCATGCTGCGTCCGGCGAGAGTGTGGAGGACCTTGGGAGTCTTCGACTTCATTCGTGTACCGGCACCCGCTGCGAGAACGATCACGGCGGTCTGCACTGGTTTGAGCTCCCTCTGTCGATCAAACTGTCGATCAAGACATACATTCCGCTCGGGAAAGCATGTTGTTCACCAGCTCCGCCGCCAGGACTCGAACCTGAACTATCTGAACCAAAATCAGAGGTGCTGCCATTACACCACGGCGGATTGCCACGCATTGCCGAGCCTTGCGGCCGAACGCGCGAAAGAATAATCGCATGCCGACCCGCCGTAGGTCGAACCGCTCCTCCGATCGGGCCCCCGAAGTCCCGATAGGCTGAGCGTCCACAGCAGTGATTTGTGTGTCGGCGAGAGGAAGACAATGGCGACGGTGTCCGGTTCGGGTGGCGGGGATCCAGTTCCCGAACGAGTGACACGGATCCGGATGACCGGTACCCAACGTCGGCAACAGCTGATCGAGATCGGGCGGGCATTGTTCGCCGAACGGGGATACGAAGCGACCTCGATCGAGGAGATCGCCCAGCGCGCGAACGTGTCCAAGCCTGTCGTGTACGAGCACTTCGGCGGCAAGGAGGGGCTGTACGCCGTCGTAGTGGACCGGGAGATGTCGCGACTCCTCGAGATGATCACGTCTTCGCTCTCACAAAATCGCTCGAGAGTTCGAGTCGAGCGGGTTGCGTTGGCTTTGCTCACCTACGTGGAAGAGCACACCGACGGATTTCGGATACTCGTGCGCGATTCGTCCGTTGTCGCGCCCAGTGGGACATATTCGAGCCTCCTCAACGATGCGATCAGTCAGGTGGGCTACCTATTGGCGGGGGACTTCTCCAGACGCGGTTTCGACCCCGGACTAGCAACGATGTACGCACAGGCGCTTGTCGGCATGGTGTCCACTACGGCTACTTGGTGGCTCGACGAACGGACTCCGTCGAAGGAAGTTGTCGCCGCTCACCTCGTGAATTTGTGTTGGAATGGGCTGACGAATCTGGAAGCCGATCCACAATTGGAGGGTTAACCAGGCGCGCCTGCCGCGCAGAGATGGATCGCGGTCTAAGCTGTGTTCGCTGTATCACGATCGTTTGATGGGCAAATGTCTCATTTGTTTGCAGGGTGGGTTGAATGCCGAACCGTGCCATCCATTTTGACGCTGTGAACGGGTAAGACCAAGAATTCGTTCGATGTGTGGTGATTGGAGGCCGGATCGATGGTGAGGCAAGAGCGGGCAGAAGCCACCCGTGATTCGGTGCTGCGCGGAGCAGCGGGTGTGTTCTTGCGCCTGGGCTATGCCAATGCCAGCTTGAGCGAGATCATCGCCGAGTCGCAGGTGACCAAAGGCGCCCTGTACTTCCATTTCGGGTCCAAGGAAGAACTCGCGCGGGCGGTGATCGACGAGGGTTCGGCACGTTTCGACGCAAAATGTGAGCTCTGGTTGGACCGTCGAACTCCCGCGCTCGAGTCACTGATCGGTATTTCGTCGGTCATCGTCGACATCGGTGCGCATGACGCCATGGTTAGAGCTACGTTCCGCTTGTTGGTCGAGATCGGGGACTATCGGGGCTCCGGGCCGGCGACTCTGGACGTGTGGCTCGACATTTACCGTGAACTTGCCAGCCGTGCGGCCGACGAAGGTGATCTGCGTTCGGACGCGGATTCTGCTGACATTGCTCGTTTCCTGTTGGAAGTTGCGTCGGGAGTCCGGCTGATGGCAGCCGCGACCGGGACCGTTCGTGAGCTTTCGGACTCCATGAAGGCATCGTGGAACTTGATACTGCCGATCGTGGTCCCGGAATCGAAAGTGGAGTACTTCAGGCAATTCGCGGCCCGTCGCCTTGCCAGTGATCACTGAAATCACTGGCTCTCCGCACTGCTCCTTGGTCAATTTGCTGCAAATGTCCTGGTAGGGACATTGTTCTCTTTGTTCTGCATTCGAAACAAACTAAGAGTATGTTTATAGTGTTGATGGGAATCTGGAAGTCCGATCTTGCCGTCAATCTTCGGATTGCGGTATGTTCTATCGGTAGCTGAAGAATTGCTGAGAATGAAGGTTTGTCAGGGCAGGGTGACGGCGTCGGCGCACCGGGCAGCATAGGGGGCTGCCCGGCGTGTACGACCCCAGATGGGGAGTCAACAGATGGGTGACACTGCGCCGACGCCGATGCTCGACATCGGCCCGCGGATCGGCTGTGACGTAGTGAACGTCGTGGATGTCACTCGAAGTATCGAACTCTTCGGGCGGAGGTATCTCGATCGGACCTTCACCCCGCACGAATTGCAGACCTGCACCGGGCCGGCGCGGGATCAACGATTGGCTGCACGTTTCGCCGCCAAAGAGGCTGTGGTGAAGGTACTGCGGCCTGGTGACGTTCCCGTTCCGTGGAGTTCCATCGAAATCACTCGGGCCGAGTGGGGTGGCTGTGGGGTGACACTGTCCGGTAATGCCGCGGAACTCGCGCGGGCCCAGGATCTGCACGATTTTCAAGTATCTATCTCGCACGAAGCGGACGTGGCCATCGCAATGGTGATCGCAACACGCTCGGGCGCTCGCATCGAAAAGAAGGACGACATCGCTGATGATTGATCAGGCAATTCGGAAAGTGCTCGTCGAGCACGGTCGGCTGGCAGTCGACGTGAGCACGATCGACGGAGAGGCCGATCTTTACGAGTTGGGTTTGACGTCGCACGCGAGCGTGAATGTCATGTTGGCGCTGGAGGATTCGTTCGACATCGAGTTCCCTGACGAGTTGTTGCGGAAGAGTACTTTCGCAAGCGTCAAGGCGATCGAGGGTGCGTTGACGGAGTTGGGTGCTGCATGAACGCTCCGCAATCGCAGTGCTCCACCGGAACGGCCCTCGAGCGGGCCGCACGGTTGGCCGACGAAGTTGCAGCGGTGTGGGCCGACGAAGTCGATGCAGAAGCAAGGTTTCCGCGTGAAGCTGTCGACGCCATGCGAAGCGAACGGCTGCTGTCCGTAGCTGTGCCGAGGGAACTAGGCGGCGAAGGGCTCTCGCTGCAGGAAGTGTCGCAGATCGCCCGTGTGATCGGAACACGCTGTGCAGCAAGCGGAATGATTTTCGCGATGCATCAGACGCAGATATACTCGTTGGTCAAGCACGGCAACACCGAAGCACTACGCGAGTTTGTCGAAGAAACGGTCGACAAGCAATTGCTGTTGGCATCGGCAACCACTGAGCTGGGAATCGGTGGTGACGTCAGCCGGAGTTACTGCGCGGTGGAAGACTTGGGCGGTCACCTGCTGTTGATCAAGAACGCGCCTGTCATTTCGTACGGTGAACACTCCGACGCGATAGTCGTGACGGCTCGGCGAACACCGGAGAGTCAGCCGAACGATCAGGTTCTCGTGGTGTGTCGTACCCCAGACCTGACGCTCGAACGCACCACCGAGTGGAACACACTGGGGCTGAGGGGAACTTGCAGTCTCGGTTACATCCTTCGGGCCACCTCGACGCCGGAGATGGTCGCCGACGTACCGTATTCCGATATCTCCACCCACACGATGCTTCCGGTCTCGCACGTCGTCTGGAGTTCGGTGTGGTTGGGAATTGCCGACGCTGCAGTCGAGAAGGCGCGCAAGTACGTGCGTGCCGCCGCCCGCAAGCAGCCCGGGGTCACTTCCCCCGGAGCGCTGCGGCTCGCCGAAGTTGCCGCTTCGGCACAACAATTCGCCGATCTCGTCGGCGCCTCTGCACGCAGGTACGACCGCGCAGTCCACGCGGAGGAAGGCGTTGCCGATTTCGAGGCGACGGGAGCGGTGGGATTTTCGCTCGCAATGAACAACCTGAAAGTCACAGCGTCGACAGCGGTGGTGGAAATCGTGGGGCAGACAATGTTGATCTGTGGAATCTCGGGATATCGCGAGGACACCGAATTCTCGCTCGGTCGGCACCTTCGTGACGCGCACGGCGCAGCGGTGATGGTGAACAACGATCGAATCATGGCAGGTTCAGCGCACATGGCTATCGGATACCGGGGAACGCTGTGACGAACGAGACTGTGACGACCGAGACTGTGACAGGCGAGACCGATCTGGATCGGGCCCGGGCTGCATTTCAACGTGAACTGCTCGTCGAAGGACTTCTCGTCGAGACGGAGGTGCCGGGACTCTACGGGCGTTCCGGAGTGTTCGAGGACATCGTCGACGGTATCGACCGAGTGGTGATTGCAGCGGGGCCAGGCGACGCCGCGACTCGGCTGCGGTTCCCGCCGGTGTTCCCGCGGAGCAGTTTCGAGCGCACCGACTACATCGCTTCGTTTCCCAACCTCACCGGCGCCATCAACACCTTCGCTGGTTCCAATCGCGATCACGCGCGACTGCTGGCCGATCGCGCCGAGGGACAATCGTGGGACCGCCACCTCGAGCCGACCGAGACCATGCTCGTGTCCGCAGCGTGCCATCCTGCCTATGCGCGGTATACCGGAGTTCTCCCCGAAGGCGGAGTGCTGCTGGACATCTACGGTTTTTGCTTCCGGCACGAACCGGCGATCGATCCGGCTCGCATGCAGGCGTTTCGGATGCACGAGTTCGTGACGATCGGTGACGCCGCGGCAGCGCGAGCGCATCGCGAGCACTGGATCGAGCGGGGGCTCGAGGTGCTCGGCCGGCTCGAACTCGACGCTACCCCGGTGATCGCCAATGATCCTTTCTTCGGGCGCGCCGGAAAGATGCTTGCAGCCAACCAGCGTGAAGAGAATCTCAAGACGGAACTGACGGTTCGGCTCTACGGAGATCTCGACGAGGGCACGGCGATCGTGTCCTCGAACAACCATCTCGACCATTTCGGTGTCAACTTCGACATCCGAACGGCGGAGGGGGAGGTGGCACACAGCTCGTGCGTCGGCTTCGGGATGGAGCGAATCGCGTTGTCCTTGTTGCGGACTCATGGTCTTGACGTGGCTGCATGGCCAACCTCCGTTCGTGAACGAATGGGCATCTGATGTCACGGCTCATCGACATTTCACCTGATCGCTACAGGCCCCATTCGTTGCATCAGGACGACCGCGTGTGGGCGCAGACCAACTGCTACACGGATCTGTGGATCGAAGTGTTGCATTCGCTGGGATTGGACCCCGTCCCGGCATTGGCATGTGCCTTCTCATCGCGGTTCGACGGGACTCAGTGGACGTTCCTCAAGCTCAAGGCCGAGGACATCTACGCGCTGTACGGAATCGAAGTCGCCGAGATGAACGTCTGGCGGGCACCGCTGATCCATGTCGAGGACAACCTCGCGGTTGGGATGCTGTCGACGGTTGAAGTGGACGGATACTGGCTTCCCGACACTCTTGGAACGAGCTATCACGAGGGGCACACCAAGACCACGATCGTGCCCAATCGGATCGATCGCGTTGCCGGCGAGCTCGAGTACTTTCACAACAGCGGCTACTACTTGCTGCGAGGCGACGATTTCTCCGGCGTCTTCGATCTCGATCGTTCCTCACTTCCTTCGTTTGTGCCCTATGTCGAACAGATCAGGTTGAATCCGGTTCACGCGACCAACGCCGGAAACATCGCCGAAGTGGCTCGGCGGAATGTAGCGGTTCGAGCGGTGGGTAATCCGGTGCGAGAGCTGGGACGCAAGGTGATCGACGACCTCGAATGGGTGCAGGGGGCGGGTATGGATGCGTTTCACCTCTGGTCCTTCGGGCTACTTCGTCAGTGCGGGGCCAGCGCGGAGCTGGCTGCCGACGCCAGCGAGTTCTTGGACACTGCAGGTTTCTCCGGGACAGGCGAAGCTGCGCCAGATTTCCGCAAAGTGGCATCCGGTGCCAAGAGCGTGCAGTTTCAGATGGCGCGTGCCTCCAGGGGCCGCGCGGTGGACCCGCGTGAGCAACTCGACGAGATGGCCGTGTCGTGGAAGAGGGCGATGGAAATCGTTGCCGACACAGTCGGCGTCGACTCGCATCGACACTTGAGGTTGGTCTAACAGTGCCTCGTTCGTCAGCAGACCTGCTGGCCGGCGCGATATGGCGATGCGCTGCAACCGAACCCGGATCCATATCCGACCCGGATGCCCTCGAAGCCGTGACCGAGTGGGTCGCAGCGTCCGTGCCTGGAACAGTCGTCGGTGCGTTACGTGCGGAGCAGACGGACGCCGGACGCACGAAGTCCGTTTCGTCGTCGTCTGTTTCAGAATCGTCCGTTTCATCGTCGGACTGGTGGTTCGTGACTACCGTGGCCACGACCGGTGAGGGGTCGTGGCTGCTCCAGTTCGACGGTATGACGGCGTTTGCGGATGTCTGGATCGGCGGTGTCCGTGTCGCGTCCACTGAATCCATGTTCACACCTGGGGAAGTGATCATTCCGGCCGGAGTCGGAGCTGGTAAACGTGTCCAGGTGGCTGTTCATTTTCATTCTCTCTCCGCGATTTTGAGATCGAGGCGTCCCCGAGGGCGTTGGCGCTCGTCGATGGTCCGTGAACAGGGTCTTCGGTGGATCCGAACCACGATGCTCGGTATGGCTCCCGTGTTCAGTGGTGTACCGGTACCGGTGGGTCCGTGGCGGGGTATCCGCTTGTTGGACAAGGGGATTGCCGCCGCAGTCTCTGCTGTCAAGCATGCGAGTATTGACGGCACAACCGGTCGCGTTGCCGTCAGTGCTCGGCTCACCGGATTGCCGGCCTCGCTGGAGTACGTGACCGTGCGCGTCGGCGAACACTCGCGGCAATTGGCTGTATCCGCCGGACCGGATGGATTTCTCGAGGTGTCCGGCGTCGTCGAAGTGCCGGACGCGCAGTTGTGGTGGCCGCACACTCATGGCACCCCGCGCACTTATCGGGTGACGATGGAAGCGCTCGGAGTCTCCGAGCATCTCGGTTCAGTTGGCTTCCGGACGGTGGAGGTCGACAGATCCGATGGTGGATTCCGTTTGTATGTCAACGGCATCCGGGTGTACTGCCGTGGTTCGGTGTGGGTGCCGACCGACCCGATCTCGCTTCAAGGCGACGCCGGCACCACTCGTGTCTTGGAACGCCTGGCAGAGGCGGGCCTGAACATGATTCGAATCCCGGGGACGATGGTCTACGAGAGCGACCACTTCTGGGAGGAATGCGCGCGTCTGGGCATTCTCGTGTGGCAGGACATGATGTTGGCGACGCTCGATCCGCCCGACACCGACGAATTCTTCGAACTCGTTGCCTCCGAGGTCACCGAGTTCTTGCACAGAGTGCGCGGAAATCCCGCTTTGGCAGTCTTCTGCGGCGGCAGCGAGACCGAACAGCAGCCGACCATGCTGGGCTTGGTCGATCAACACATCCCGCTCATTCATTCGAGACTGCCGGAGTTGATCTCGACGGTGGCACCCGAACTCGAGTACGTGACTTCGTCCCCCTCGGCGCCTCGCGGGGGCGAGCAATTGGCAACGCATGTCGGAAGCGGGGTCGCTCACTACTTCGGGGTGGGTGCCTATCGTCGTCCACTGGCCGACGTGCTCAGCGCGCGAGTACGTTTTGCGACCGAATCATTGGCATTTTCGATTCCACCGTCGAATGCGGTGATCGAGAACGAATTCGGTTCACTCGCCGTCGCGGGGCACCACCCGGCATGGAAAGCCGCGGTGCCTCGGGACAACGGATCGTCGTGGGATTTCGAGGATGTTCGGGACCACTACGTCCACGCGCTTTTCGGCGAAGACGCTCGTGAAGTCCGGTGGTCCGACCCGGAACGCTATCTCGACCTGGGGCGAGCAGCTGTATGTGAGGCGTTCGCATCGACGCTCGGATACTGGCGTCGCCCGGACTCTCGGTGCGACGGCGCCTTGACACTCGCACTGCGAGACCTGGAGCCCGGACCGGGATGGGGGGTCCTCGATTGGAGCGGCAGCCCCAAAGCTCCGTGGTTCGTGCTCCGTAGGAGCGCCAAACCGATCGCGCTCCTCGTCACGGACGACGGTATGGACGGATTGAGGCTCGACGCGATCAACGAGACCGCCGAACCTGTCGTCGGCGAGATCAGGTTTCGAGCGCACAGTCGGTCAGGTGTCGTCCCGGTCGACGTCGCGCTACCGGTCAAGGTGGAAGCGCATTCAAGTCTGACCTGGTCCGTGAACAGCCTTGTCGGCCGTTTCACCGACCTCACTCACGTCTTTCGGTTCGGGGCGCGGACATACGACGCCGTCACCGTCACACTCGAAGACGAAGACGGCGAGATGGTGGACGAAGTGGTCCACCTCCTGGGTGGCTCGGCGCGGCCTCGCGAGCGATCGGTCGGACTTGTTGCCACAGCGCGCAACGTCGGTGACGAAGAGTGGGTAGTCGACGTCTCGACGGATGCTTCCGCCCAATACGTTGCCCTCGAACTGCAGGGCTTCGAGCCCGAAGACTCCTGGTTCCACCTCGCGCCGAACGGTCGCAGGACTGTACGCCTACGGAGAACCGGTCAGGCGACGAAGGTGATCGGTCGCGTTCGGGCGCTCAACTCATACGTGAGTGCGGCCGTGGCGCCGCCGATCACTCCGGTCACACAATCCTCGCCGTCCAAGCGGACGTCGAAGAAGACGAGTGCTACGGGAAACTGAACGGATCGGACTGCGCTGCGAGATCGCACACCGATAGAATCGAACCGGCGCACAACTCTGCCTCGGTGGGGATATTGCGCTCGGGCTGTGCGTCCGCAACCCGTCATCACTGTTCAGGAGCGCGTTCGTTGACTTCCTTGTCCTCTGCCCAGACTGCGCTCGCTGGACTCGCCGAGGTCGCCCTCGCAGATGCCGCGTTCACTCCGGTGATCGAATCCATCGGCTCGGCCGCCTTGGACATCGTGGCTCCGAAGCCGGCTCGACCGTTCATCGCCGCTGCACTCGCCGCTCGCACGCCGGTGCTGCTGGTGACGGCCACCGGTCGTGAAGCCGACGATCTCACTTCGGAACTCACCGAGATGCTCGGTGGAGGCGTGGCGCAGTTCCCGTCGTGGGAAACATTGCCGCACGAGCGATTGTCGCCGAGCGCGGATACCGTTGGGCGACGGGTGCAGGTACTGCGCAGACTCGCCAGACCAGACGACGCCTCGTACGGATCGCCACTTCGGGTGATCGTCACCACGGTGCGCTCTCTCGTTCAGCCGATGGCGCCAGGCCTGGGCGAGATAGAACCGATCACGTTGCGCGTCGGCACCGAGATCGATTTCGATTCCGTTCTGGTTCGTCTGGTGGAGATGGCGTACAGCCGCGTCGACATGGTGGGAAAGCGTGGTGAGTTCGCGGTCCGTGGTGGCATTCTCGACCTGTTCTCGCCGACGGCGGATCATCCGGTCCGTATCGAATTCTGGGGTGACGAGGTATCGGAGCTTCGCTACTTCTCAGTTGCCGATCAGCGTTCGCTAGCGGACGTCGACGTCGATTCCGTGATCGCGCCGCCGTGTCGTGAACTGATTTTGACAGCTGATGTTCGTGATCGAGCTGCCGCACTCGCTGCTGAGAACCAGGCTGACGCGTCGTTGGTCGAGATGCTGGACAAGATCTCGGCAGGTATCCCCGTCGAGGGGATGGAAGCTCTGCTCCCGGTTCTCAAACCCGGTGAACTGCAGCTACTTTCCGATGTACTTCCTGAAGGGGCGCACATTCTTCTGTGTGATCCGGAAAAGGTGCGCACCCGCGCCACCGACCTGGTGCGCACCGGCCAGGAATTCTTGGAAGCATCGTGGACGGCGGCGTCGATCGGCGGCGCTGCACCGCTCGACACGTCGATCCTCAACGGCGGAGGAGTCGATCTCGGTGCCTCCGCGTACCGGTCGCTTCGTCATGTTCGCGAATCTGCCGAAGCTGCCGGCCGACCCTGGTGGACAGTCAGCCCGCTGGCGTCGGGAAACGGTGAAGAACTCGAACTCCCGGTGCATGCGGCACCGCAGGTGCGCGGTTCCGACGACCTGTTGGCCGAGCTGTTCGTCAGCCTTCGGGCGCACGTGAGCACGGGCGGTCGCGCGGCGATCGTGGTGGCAGGTGCCGGAACCGCAAGCCGCGTCGTGGAGCGACTCGGTGAAGCCGAAGTGCCCGCCAAGATGCTCGATGCCGGCGCTACCCCCGCCCGTGGACAGGTCGCGGTGCTCCGTGGATCACTGCATGACGGACTGGTACTCGCCGGCGACGACTCGACGCCTGGGATGGTGATCGTCACCGAGTCCGATCTGACCGGCAACCGCGTTGCTGCGGTCGGCGACGGAAAGCGCTTGCCGGCCAAGCGCCGCAATCAGGTTGATCCCCTCGCGCTGTCGGCAGGGGACATGGTCGTGCATGATCAGCACGGTATCGGCCGGTTTGTCGAAATGGTCGAACGCACCATCGGTGGGGCGCGTCGTGAATACCTGGTCATCGAATACGCGCCGAGCAAGCGCGGTCACCCGGGCGATCGTCTGTTCGTCCCGATGGAATCGCTCGATCAACTCTCCCGATACGTCGGTGGGGAGTTGCCGGCGCTGAGCAAGCTCGGTGGATCCGACTGGGCAAACACCAAGCGAAAGGCCCGCAAGGCAGTTCGTGAGATCGCGGGCGAGCTGGTTCAGCTCTACGCAGCGCGTCAGGCTGCTCCCGGGCATGCGTTCGGCCCGGACACACCGTGGCAGAAGGAACTCGAAGACGCATTCGCGTTCACCGAGACGATCGACCAGTTGACCGTTATCAGTGAGGTCAAGGCCGACATGGAGAAGCCGGTTCCGATGGACCGGGTGGTCATCGGTGACGTCGGGTACGGCAAGACGGAGATCGCCGTCCGCGCCGCGTTCAAGGCAGTGCAGGACGGCAAGCAAGTGGCGGTGCTGGTGCCGACGACTCTGCTTGCACAGCAACATCTTCAGACCTTCACCGAACGAATGGCGTCGTTCCCGGTGAAGGTGCGAGGGCTGTCCCGGTTCACCGACGCCAAGGACTCGAAGGAAATCATCGCCGGCATGGCGGAAGGTGAGATCGACATCGTCGTCGGTACTCACAGGTTGCTGCAGACCGGTATTCGCTGGAAGGACCTCGGGCTTGTGATCGTCGACGAGGAACAGCGATTCGGAGTCGAGCACAAGGAACACATCAAGGCGTTACGCACCCACGTCGACGTCCTGACGATGTCGGCTACCCCGATTCCTCGTACTCTCGAGATGAGCATGGCCGGGATCCGCGAGATGTCCACGATCCTCACACCGCCGGAAGAACGTCATCCGATCCTCACGTACGTCGGCGCGTATGCGGACAAGCAGGTTGCCGCGGCCATCCGGCGTGAACTTCTGCGCGACGGCCAGGTCTTCTACGTACACAACCGTGTCAGCTCGATCGACAAGGCAGCCAAGAAGATCCGTGAACTCGTCCCGGAGGCTCGCGTCGTCGTCGCGCACGGTCAGATGAACGAGGACACTCTCGAAAAGACCGTGCAAGGATTCTGGGAACGCGACTTCGACGTGTTGGTCTGTACCACGATCATCGAAACCGGTCTGGACATCTCGAACGCGAACACACTGATCGTCGAACGTGCGGATTCGCTGGGCCTCTCGCAGTTGCATCAGCTTCGCGGACGCGTCGGGCGTAGTCGTGAACGTGGATACGCCTATTTCCTGTACCCGGCCGAAAAGCCTTTGACGGAAACGGCATACGACCGACTGGCAACGATTTCGCAGAATTCGGACCTCGGCGCGGGTATGGCCGTCGCGATGAAGGACCTCGAAATCCGTGGAGCCGGAAATGTTCTGGGCGCAGAGCAGTCCGGCCACGTCGCGGGGGTCGGGTTCGATCTGTACGTCAGGCTGGTCGGTGAGGCGGTCGAAGCCTTCCGGGCTGCAGCCGACGGCAAACCGATCACAATGGACGAGGGCACGAAGGAAGTCCGGATCGACCTACCGGTGGACGCGCACATCCCGCCCGACTACGTCACCAGTGACAGGCTCAGGTTGGAGGGGTACCGCAAGCTCGCTGCGGCAACTGATTCCGACGGCATCGCTGCCGTAGTCGAAGAACTGGTCGATCGCTACGGCCCACTGCCCGAAGAGGTTCGACGGCTGATCTCGGTGGCCAAGCTTCGACTGCTCTGCCGCGAGTATCAACTGGAGGAAGTCGCCGTCACCGGAACTCAGCTCAAGATCTCGCCTATGTCACTGCCCGATTCCAAACAGATCAGGCTCAAGAGGATCTATCCGAGCGCGCAGTACCGGGCAACGACCGGGCTCGTGCAACTCCCGCTGCCTCGCACCGGCGGAGTCGGCTCGGATCGCCTGCGGGACGTCGAATTGCTCCAGTACATCGCGGACTTCATCCTGGCGATTGACGGGCGCGCCGCCGGTGCCGTCCTGGTCGAGGCGTGAGCACACGGTGAACGAATCGCCCGTCGTCGTACTGCTCGATCCTTTGCGGCCGCATGTCTTTCCGCTGGAGGCGCTCCCGTTCCTGTCCGGCGCGATCGATATCGACCCGGACGTCCCCGACTCGGTACGCGGCGCACTGCCGGCCACGACACCCGGCGCCGCGGTGACTGTGATGATGGACACCGCCGAGCCGAAGATCGCGGCGTTGTCTGCCGCTGGGGTAAAGATGATTCGCGCCAAACCCATTCACGGCGATCGACTGGTGGAAGCGGCGTCGATCATGGACCGGTTGTGGAATCGCGGCGGTTGGGAGTCGACCCAGACGCACGAGAGCCTCTCCGTTTACCTCGTCGAGGAGACCTACGAGGTACTCGACGCGATTCGAAGCGACGACGAGAGCGATCTTCGGGAGGAACTCGGAGACCTGTTGCTTCAGGTGTTGTTCCACTCGCGGATCGCTCAAGCACACGGTGTTTTCGAATTGGACGACGTGGCCGGTGCATTGATCGCGAAACTCGTGCACCGCAGCCCGCACCTGGTCAGTTCCGGGGCGGTCGACATCGCTGAGCAAGAGCGGGCGTGGGACGCTTTGAAGGCTGCCGAGAAGGCTCGCGCGTCATCCATGGACGGCATCGCTCGGTCGCAGCCGCCGTTGCTCCTCGCCGAAAAAGTACTGAGCAGGGCCGCCAAAGCTGGTGTGATCGAAAGCGCCGATGAAGCTGATCTGGAAGCTCTGATCGAGCAGTGCCGACGCGCCGACACTGCACTCCTGGGCGCCCTGGACATGCTGATCGCCGACATTCGGATTCGTGAGGGAAGACGTCTCGAAGACGTGGAGGATTAGCCCACTTTGACGTAATTGCCCGGTAATCACCTGGCAATCGGAAAATAGCTTGGGCTTGGTGAGTGCAGTTGAAACAAACCTAAGGTATGTTTACGTACGGAATGAGCAACACTGGGTCGTTTTCTTGCATGAATTGGCCTTTGATCGGCGGTTATGTAGGGGGGTCCGATGACGGTTCATTTCTGTACTGCGAGCAGCGAGGTACGGCAACCGGCGGGGTGTTGCCGTACCTGGACGCTCGCGGTGGCTACCGATCAGCGATCCCCCAAGCCGTTCGATCCGCTGACGCCGTTCGTATGACAAGAAAGACTGATGGCAAATGAGCGTTCATGCTGAGGTGGAGAGCCGGTCGGCGGTATCGCAGGATTCCGCTCATGTCGGAACAGACTGGCGCCGGGCATACCGGAAGCGGATCGCAGTGAGCGATTCGATCACGGTCCTGTTCGTGATCGCACTCGCTCAGATCGGCAGTATGTGGCCGCATCCCATCGAGTGGCTGACACCACTTAAAGTGATCGCGTCTGCAGCGTTGGGCGGACTGTGGATGATCGCCCTCGCACGGGGGCGTAGCCGTCATCAGGCGATGCTGGGCGAGGGCAGTGACGAGTACGAGAAGGTACTGCTCGCTACCGGCCAGGTCTTCGGAGTAGGCGCATTGGCCGGGATCATTCTGGGCGTGGGAATTGCGCGAAGCTACCTCATGATCGCACTGCCCGTCGGACTCGCTGCGCTGCTTCTCGGACGCTACCTCTGGCGACGCGACATTCGAAAGAAGCGTGCGATCGGGGATTGCCGTAACTCGGTGCTGTTGGTTGGTGGACATGCGTCCGTCGTTGCTACTACGCGTGCCTTCGTGCGGGAATCCTCGGCAGGCTACGACGTTGTGGGAGCGTGCATTCCGCGTCGGGCGACCGCGTTGGACGATCACATCGTTGTCGACGGAGCAGCAGTCCCGGTAATGGGCAACGAGTTCGAGGTAGTCGAGGCGATGCGCGCAAGTGGCGCAGACACCGTCATCGTAACCGGGACCGAAGACCTCGGACAGGTGGGCATTCGCAAACTGATGTGGGACCTCGAAGCCGAGGGCGTCGACATGGTGGTTTCACCGGTCGTGGCCGATGTGTCGAAGGCTCGCTTGATGTTTCGCCCTGCGGCGGGACTCCCGTTGATTCACGTTGCGCGGCCGCGCTACCAGGGCGCGAACCGGCTTGAGCCCGCTGTTTTCGACGCGGTGTTCTCGATGCTGATGATCCTCCTCGTGGCGCCGGTCATGCTCGCCGCTGCCGCTGCAGTCAAGTTCACGTCCAAAGGCCCGGTGTTCTACAAGGCGGAACGCATCGGCCTCAACGGGAAACCGTTCCCCATGTTCAAGTTTCGTACCATGGTGGAAGGCGCCGATCAGCAGGTTGTCGATCTGATGGGGGACAACGAAGGCGCCGGAGGTGTGTTGTTCAAGATGCGTGAGGATCCACGAATCACGTCCGTCGGCAAGATCCTTCGCCGATTGAGTATCGACGAGCTACCGCAGTTCTTCAACGTCATTCGCGGAGAGATGAGCGTTGTCGGCCCGCGGCCGCCATTGCGTCGCGAGGTCGAGATGTACGACGACGAGGTTGCCCGGCGCCTGCTGGTCAAGCCTGGCATCACCGGTCTCTGGCAGGTAAGTGGTCGCAGTGATCTCTCCTGGGAAGAATCTGTTCGTCTCGACTCTTCCTACGTGGAGAATTGGTCTGCGGCGCAGAATATCTCGATCATCACCAGGACCGTATCCGCAGTGCTCAGGAGCGACGGAGCGTACTGACCGGACAGAGGCAGTCAGCATTCCTGGAACTGGGCGCGAACATACCCGGCGGTTTGCCACACATAGTTCGCGGCCCAGACCCAGACCGGAAGTGGTCGGGGGTCCGCGACTACGTCGATGTCACCGTCCCAGCAACGGTTGATGATGTAGCGACTGCGAGAGACATGGGGAACGAAGGTCACAACGATGACACGCTTCCATCCCTGTGCCTCGGCGCGACGCCGAATCTCCTGTCCTTCACCACGCGTGGTCGACGGATCTGGCTTGAAACAGCTGACCTCGAAGTCGTAGGTGCCCTCGCATATTGCGGTGATCCTCGGATCATTGCTTCGATACGGATTCGAAAAGATGATCTGGGGCGCGTAGCCCTGCTCGGCCAAGGACAGTCCGTATTCTTCTCTGCCGTCGTGATCACCGCCGAGAACAACTATCGCGTCGGCCATTTCGGGTGTGTCGATCACCGGATCGACGTAGACCGGCCAGCCGGCGGCAGTGATTGCAGTAAGTCCGCCGACAATCCCGCTGAGAACGAGTACGCGTCGACGGACCTTGGGGCGAGTGGATTTCACAATTACTTCCTGTAGTGCAGATGTGGGAGCCGCTCAGAGCCCGTACTGGGTTTCGAGCACCGCACGAACGGCAGGCATTCCTAGTCGTTCGCGAGCAACATTTCGCGCGCGGGCGCCCATCTCTGCAGCGGCGACGGGATCCTTCAAGAGCGACGAGATCGCCGCGGTCACTGATTCGGTGGCGTCATCGGTCACGAGGCCACACCGACCATCCCGGATCAGTGGTGCGAGGCCGCACGTGTCGGTGACGACTACGGGCAGTCCAGCGGCCATCGCCTCGAGTACAGACATCGGGAACGGTTCGTTCACGGAGGGCAAGACATATACAGCGGCTTGACGAAATCGTTCGGGAGACTTGTCGAACGGTAGTGGGCCTTCGTACTGGATGCAATTGCTATGTCCGGAGCGTTCGATCAGTCGGTTGACGGCTTCTGCTTCACCCTCATCCGGTCCGACTATCGAAAAGCGCGCCGTGTGTCCGCTGTCCAACAACTCTTTTGCGGCTTCGACGAAGACCTGGGGTCGCTTTCTTGCCTGTAGTCGTGCTAGGTAGAGGACCTCGGGCGGGTCGCAACTGTTGACTGGCCGTGACTCGAGGTCTTCGGCCTCGGGGATCCCGTTGTTGAGTTCCACCAAGTTGACGCGACTGTCTCCGACAACAGACTGCAGGTCTGTGTGCTCTCGTTCGGTCAGATAGAACACTGTCCGTGCTCGTTTGAGGACCGGGATCGTGAAAGCAGCGTCCAACGGCCTTGCCAGCAATTTGTCTGTCTCGTCGATCATCCCGTGAGTTTGTGCGAAAACTGGAATACCGTATGCAAGAGCCAATTTCGCGGCAGGAAGGGTCACCAGGTCACGCGCGAGATGAATGTGCACGACGTCGAATTCTCGGACGTGCTTGCGAAGCCACACAAGCATCGACGGCGCGCCGATTCCCGCGTACCCGATTTTGGGGATCACGGTTCGCGCCGGAAACAATTGCAGAGCGATACCCTGCTCGCGTGTCGGTGGCACCGCGTATCCACGCTCACCCGCGGCGATAGTTACGTCATGCCCATTGTCCTGCAATGCTTTCGACTGATTTAGGGCGACCCTGATAGGCCCTCCGTAGGCGGCGTCCGGTGAGAAGAGAGTGACGATCTGCAGTATCTTCATCGTGCAGCGCCGGCCCGTGGCGCCAACATCGTGGCTCCGGCGGGAACATCGGACGTCACCAAAGCCGTCGCGCCGACGATTGCGTTGTCCCCGATCGTTACACCGCGGAGTATCGTCGCACGGGCGGCGATCCATGCTTGGTCACCGATGACGATGGGAGCATTGTCGAACTCGAATGTGGGACTTCGGTGATCATGACTGCCCGTACACAGGAGGACATCCTGCGAGATAGCCGTATTCGCCCCTATCGTGACGGGTTCGAGATTGAGTATCCATGTTCCCTCGCCGATCCACGAGTCTGCTCCGACCGTCAGTTTCCACGGCCAGTGGATACGGACGCGGTGTCGAATCAGGACCCCGTCGGCGATGTCGGCACCGAACCGCCGGAGAACTGCAACGCGTACTCCATTGGGGCACCACCAATGAGAAAGCAGCACACCGGAAATCGCGAGCCAGGAGATTTGGACCAGCGGGCCGCGTCCCTTGTCGTATCCTGCACCGGTGAACCCGGACAGAGTGCGGTTTGTGCTCACAGTCGGACCGCTGCAGACGAATCCCGTACGTGCTCGCGATACCAGGCTACGGTCGACTCGATGCCCTCGCGGGTTGAGATCTGTGGTTTCCAACCGGTGGCCATCAATGTGGACACGTCGAGTAGTTTGCGCGGTGCACCATCGGGCTTGCTTGTGTCCCAGTCCATTCGGCCTTCATATCCCACTGCTTCGGCCACAATATTTGCGAGCTCTTTAATGGTTTCGTCGTGACCGGTACCGACGTTGACATGCCCGGACTCGTCGAAGGTGTCAAGTAGGTGAAGGAGTGCATCGGCCAAGTCGTCCACATGGAGGAATTCTCGACGTGGGCTCCCCGAACCCCAGTTTGTGACTGATTCAATTCCCTCGTTCTTGGCTTGGTCGAGACGGCGGATCATCGCAGGAAGTACGTGCGAAACATTCTCCGAGAAGTTGTCGCCGGGTCCGTACAGGCTTGTCGGCATCGCCGAGATCCAGGGCAACCCGAACTGCCTACGAACAGCCTGGACCTGGATGATTCCCGCAATCTTGGCGATCGCATATGCGTCGTTGGTCGGTTCGAGATGGCCGTTCAGTAATTGATCTTCTCTGATCGGCTGTGGCGCCAGGCGCGGGTAGATGCACGAGGACCCGAGGAACAGCAATCGGCGCACGCCGTGCCGCAGCGCTGCGTCGAGCACATTGGTCTGGATCTGAAGGTTGTCGGAGATGAAATCGACCGGATACGTGTTGTTCGCGACGATTCCTCCGACCTTCGCGGCAGCCAAGACGACGCACGACGGTTTGGCGGCTTCGAAGAAGGCGAATACGTCTGCTCGGTTTCGCAGATCGAGTTCGGCAGATGTGCGGCCGATCAGGTCGGTGAAGCCACTCTGTTCGAGCTTGCGCCAGAGCGCGGATCCCACCAGTCCCTTGTGTCCGGCGATGTAAGTCGGGGCGCTGCGATCAAGAGGTGCAATCGATTTCGTTGTGATCATGAGAGCGAGATCTTCCAATCAGGGAGATGCGGCGTGTCGATCCACGGTGTGCCGGCATGCGCCAATGCTGCGATGTCGGCGTCCATCATGATTCGAGCCAATTCTGGGGTCTGTACTGTCGCTTTCCAGCCCAGTTTGTCCTCGGCCTTGCCTGCATCGCCGACCAGAGCGTCCACCTCTGTGGGGCGAAGGTAACGAGGATCGAATTTGACGTACTTCTGCCAGTCGAGACCCACATGTTCGAATGAGGCCACGACAAAATCTTGGACCGTGAAGTTTCCTCCAGTGGCCAACACGTAGTCATCTGGTTCGTCGACTTGAAGCATCCGCCACATACCCTCGACGTACTCGGGTGCGTAGCCCCAGTCCCTGACCGCGTCCAAATTGCCCAGGTACAGGGAATCTTCGATCCCGGCCTGGATTCGCGCGACTGCACGCGTGATCTTTCTCGTGACGAATGTTTCACCGCGGCGGGGTGACTCGTGATTGAAGAGGATCCCGTTCACCGCGTGAATTCCGTAGGCCTCGCGATAGTTCCTGGTGACCCAGTACGAGTACACCTTTGCAGCGCCGTACGGCGACCGCGGATAGAACGGGGTGTCCTCGTTCTGTGGAGGCGGACTGGCTCCGAACATTTCTGAACTCGAAGCTTGGTAGAAGCGGCACTGCAATCCCGTCATGCGGACTGCTTCGAGCAAACGAATAGACCCGATTCCGGTTGTGTTGCCTGTGTGTTCGGGCTCGTCGAAGCTGACCCGCACGTGCGACTGCGCAGCGAGGTTGTATACCTCGTCTGGTGCGATCTTCGACAGGAGCGTGACGAGTCGTGCGCCGTCGGACAGGTCACCGTAGTGCAAGAACAGCCGTGCGCCCAGTTCGTGAGGGTCCTGATAGAGGTGATCGATGCGTGACGTGTTGAAAGTTGATGCGCGTCTGATCAATCCGTGAACTTCGTAACCTTTGGCCAACAACAGTTCTGCCAGGTAGGAACCGTCCTGTCCGGTGATCCCTGTGATGAGTGCGCGTTTGGTCATCGAGCGTCAGCTGCCTTGTCTATGTTCGTCGTCTTCAGATCCGAGTCGAGATGTGTGAGGTTTTGTTCCGAGCGGCTCGCGTACTAACTGCGGCCGGCCACCAGCTCGCGGATCCACTTTTCGCATTTGTCGATGGACGCGGTTTTGCCAACCGAGGTGGCGCAGTAATGGACCCCGGCGGCACCAAGTCTGGCGGAAGTCTCCGCGTCGCCCGCGAGTTGTAGGGCTGCAGAGAGCAGGCCTGCGGGATCACCGTTCTGAGTGACGACCCCAGCACCGGAGGCACGGATCTCGTCGGCAGTCGTAGATGCCACATCGGTTGCGGCGACAATCGGGGTACCGCTGCTGAAATACGACGTCAGCTTGCTCGGCACTGCCATCCCGACGATCCCGGGTGCCTCGTTGACCAGTAAAACGTCGGCGGCGGCCATGGCAGTGCGGAAATCCTGGTCGTCGAGTGGGCGGACGAAGTCGATTCGATCGACTCCGACTGCCGCGGCTTCGAGGTTCGGTCGCTGATTGCCGTCACCGACCAGAACGAATCGGATTGGCAGACTCTGCTCGTCGGCGAGTCGAGCGGCCTCGACGACATTTTCCAGACCTTGTTTCAGGCCCATGTTTCCGGTGTGCAGAACAATGGTTTCGTCAGGCGACCAACCGAATTTGGTGCGTGCGGCGGTGAGATCGTCCACATCGATCGGCGTCACGTGCGTCCAGTTCCGAACCACTGTGACTCGTTCGCGTGGGACGTGAAGTTCGTTGACGACATGGTCGACGAAACGGTCATGGACGACGGCGATTCCGTCGGCGGACTTCACGACAGCCGCCTCGAGCCTGGACGTTGCGCGGGCACTGCGGCCTGTCATCGCACCGGTCTCCACGACGCCTTGACCGTACAAGTCGTGTACCCAGACCCCGATGGCCGGACGTTTGGGTGTCAGCCGAGCACGTCCGAGGACCATCGCAGTGGCCAGCAATGCCGGACTGGTGCACACGATTACGTCAGGTGTGTTCCATCCGGAACTGGCGGCACGTGCGCCGAAACTCAGCTCCATCTTGATTCGTCCCAAGGCATTCGGTGGGCTGGGCACGAAGTGGCGGCGTCGGTGAACGTGAACGCCGTTCACGACCTCGTCGATCGACCGTCCCTGGTAGGAAGCGTCGATTTCCCACGCCGGATAGTGCGGGTACCCGGTGACGACGTGCACCTTGTGCCCGCGCTCGCCGAGGGACTCGGCAAGGTCCGTCATGTACGGGGCTATCCCCGTGGTTTCCGGCGCGTAGTTGATGCCGAGAATCGTGATGTTCAGCGATTCGACGGGACCACGATTGGATAACTCGAAAGTCGCGGAGACGTCACCAGGTTTGTCGTGCATCTGGTCGATCTGGGTGCTGATGACGAACCTCCAGTTGGTAAACTGCGCTTCAAACAGTCAAATGGTTTGGTTTACGCTATTTAAGCCCTATTTCCACGGTTTATCAACTGGTCTCATGTCGTGCTTCGATCGCCGGGAGCGATGTTGCTGCATCAGATGGAGGCGAGCCTGTGCGTGCGTAGTGTTAACCAGAAGGTTGCAACAGGGTGATGGGTGGACTGGCCTCGTTGGGCAATTTCGAATGTGGCGGAGCGCACTGGCGGAAGGCGGAGATTTCGATCCGGCCGCGGGTTCCCTCGGAGGTTCTGCAAACTCGCTGAAACCGGCGCACGGTTGTTTTGCCGCGAACGAAGGGAAATTGGTCGGTGAGGATTGAATTTCGGGCACACGTGATCGTGGAGGGATGAAGTGAAGGTCGATCCGCTGGCAAGCACGTACTGCTGTCACGCGCAGGAGTCCTTCGGCCCAGTTGATAGAGCTGGTGTCGTAGCCGTTGTCAACGAGTGGATCTCGGAGACTTTCGAAGCGGGTATCGGGGTCTTCCCCCTGATTTTCGAGATGCGTACCGCTGGTGAGGGTTCGCCTACTGCCTCGTTACACGGACTGGGTGCCGTCGAAGGAATGCGCGTGGCCGACGTGTCTTCGGCGATAGGCGTCGAGGTATTCGACCGGACATTGTTCAAGTATTTCAATGCGCGACGATTCAGTGACCCTCGCGAGATCACTGTCGTCGTTGCACGCAACATGATCGGCCTGATCTATTCACACATGTTTGGTGACGAGACGGTCTTCATGCCGAAATCAGAACGACTCTTTCTTGCGTTGTCGGGTCTGGATCCGGCGCTTGGTCCGCGCTCTCCCGCTGTGCGCAGATTGTCGAAGCGTCGGATCGTTGCTGCCGGGCTTTTGATGGCGTCGACCAATCCCTTGATTGCCGCGACGTCCCTGAGGCGAATCCTCAGTGGTACAAGTATGTTCCAGCGTGAGGTGGTGAGTCGGCGGGCATCGGGAAACGCAATCTCGTCCTCGGCCGTATCCACGGAACCTGTTCGCGGGTGGTGGCTCTCCGTTCGTTTGGTTGCAGCACCTGGAACCCGTGTGCCTTCCGTGTATTTCTATTGCGCAGTGCTCGCGGCTCTGGAGTGCGGCCCCGACGTCACTCATCACGTGGTTGTCGACCTGCGATCGGCATCGCCCCTACTGGCGAGGACAGGGGGGAATGCGTTCAGTCACATTCCTTTCCGGGCAGATTGGACAGCTAGTAGTCCCCTCGAAGTGGCTTCGCAGGTTCGGTCGAGGATTCGCTCCGGCGAGGCGCTCGTCCGGCGTGCTGCTGGGGAGTTGGTCGGACGGCGCAATAGTCGGTCCCGGGCCGACCCTGATGGCGTGGCGTCCCCGATGGTGCTTGCAACTACAATGTCGTGTTTTCGGGTGCCCGGTGATCGAGATCATGCGTTCAGTGGTGGTGATCTGGCGTTCGCGAGGGGAATGCAGACACTCGAGCCGGCAGTTCTCGCGTCCAACATGCGCACGACGGGCCGCTACGCCGACTGTACATACAGCCATTCGGGTAATTTCGTCGATCTCGAGAAGATGCGTTCGGCCGTCAACGCTGCGGCCGCCTACCTCGGGCTTCGAATCGCGGTCAACACTGGCTCGCACTTCGACTAGAGAAGGTTCGTCTGGAGGAGGTTCTCTCTCTGGAGGAATGCACGAAGGCAACCCCGGCTACTTCGCAGTAAACAATCCTATAGACTGTTTCAGGTGGACTGAGCCGACCGACGGTTTCAATTTGATCTCAGTCTGGAGACACCACGTGTGCAAGGGAGGTGGGGTCGTGGCAGGTCTGAAGCTGCGAGTGCTGTTCAGTGCGGGTGACCAAGTGCTGTCCAGCGTAAGTAACGCGTTGATTCTGTTCGCGATGGCCGGACCGTCCTCCGTCAGTGAGTTCGGTCTGGCGATCCTTGTTTTCTCCATCCTCACGGCTGCGCTCGGATTCGTTCGAGGTGCAGTTGGCACACCCCTGCTGTTGATGAGTGCCCACAGTCGCAACAGGATTCGCGCGGAGAGCAGACATGCGATCTCGGGTGCTGCCACCTTCGGAGTCCTGGTTGGGATCGTTGCCTTCGGAGTCTCGGTTTTCCTTCACGAACCGCAGGTAGGGATTGCATACGCCGTTGCCGCGCCGGTTGTTCTCGCGCAGGATGCCTTGCGGTTCACCGCGATGTCGATGGGAGAACCGGAACACGCGTTCTTCAGCGACGCGTTGTGGGCGAGTGCGGCGTTCGGTGTCCTTGTCGTGACTTGGATTCGACCAGAGGCACTTTCGATCGCAGAGATGATTTGGTTGTGGTCCGTCGCCGGAGGACTCGCACTCGTTTACCTGATGATTCGCGTACAGACGCTACCGCGACTGACTGGTCTGTATCGCTGGTGGGCGTCGTTCTGGACTCATCGAATCCGGTTCGGATTCGAGAGTGGCATCGACCAACTGGCTGCAATCGTGATCGTCGCGGTGTCCACGGCCTTCATCGGAACGGTGGCTGCCGCGTCTTTGCGCGGAGCCGTGACCGTCCTGGGGCCGTTCGCCGTGCTGATCAGTTCTCTTCCACTGATCGTCATTCCCGAATCGGTGCGGGCCGGCCATACCGCGCGCCAGGTGTGGAGCACACTGCGTTATGCAGCGTGGCTCACATCTGCGATGGCGGCAACGATCGGATTCGCCGCTCCCTTCCTTCCAGATGCACTCGGCCGAGTCGTTCTAGGAGAGTCCTGGGCCGAGGCTCGCCATGTTCTGCCGTTTCTCGGACTCGAGTACGCGGCGATCTGTTGGATAGCGGGTGTTTACAATCTCTACCGCACTCAAGGAGCCAGCGGACGACTGCTCAAGCTGCGAATTGTCCAGAGTCTCACGGCAATCGTCATCTGCAGCGCGGCCGCGGCCCTCACGGGAACCGCGGTCGGAGTCGCGATCGGGCTGGCGGTCTCGTCCGTCCTCGTTGCGGTGTGCCTGGTGGTCGCTGCCCAACGGAAGCACTCCGGCCGTGAAGACCCCGCGAGCGTGCCGTCCACTGCTGATCGTGCCGAACCAGGCGATCTGCGCCGAACACGAACAGGCGCACTGGCCGGGACGACCACGTGAAAACAATTTCCAGCGGGCGGACAAAGCCTCACGAGTTCGCGGAATTCGACGTCGGGCGGCAGGACTCGTTGATGCCACCGCTGTTTGCGATCTGGACCGCGGTGATCATGGTGATCATCGTGCCTTTCGCAGTCGTCGAGTTCACTCCGACACCGCCAGGGCGTGTATGGATGGCGGTACTTGCCGTCACCACGATTTCGGGACTGCGCTATGCGTGGATTGTGGGCGAGGGCTTTCGTCGGCTCGTCGAGATGTCGTTCTGGGTTTTCACCTATGTCTTCATGGGTCTTGCCCCACTTGCCCAGCTCCGCCTGCGAGAGATTCCTCCTACGACGCCCCGAGTGGATCCGTCCCTCAACTCGACAGCGGTGGCTATCGTCCTTCTGGGAATCGGCGGCTTCCTGGTGGGATTAGTGTTCTCCGGAGCGGTGTGGCGTCGAATCAAAGACACGCGATGGGGAAACGCCACAAGCGTGCGTGTGGATCCCGTTCGGGTTTTGATTCTTGCCGGTTGCGCCCTGGTCGCCAACGCGTACTACATCAAGAAACTTGGTGTAGGGACGCTTCTGTCGAGCCGAAGTGCCGTGGTGGAGCAGGCGAGTGCGTCGCTGGGGCAATCCACGGTCGCCAGCATCATCGGCGCCGTCGCGATGATGTCCTTGCTTGTCGCATTCATCGCGGTGGTCAAATACCGTGATCAGAATCCGGGAGCCGATCGTTTATTTCTTCTCTGCGCCATCGTGCTCGGAGCCGTGCTGTTGTTGACTTTCAATCCGATCTCGAGTGCGAGGTATCTGTTCGGTACTGCAGCACTAGCCGTGGCGGCACTTTTCGGACTCTTCGCGACCCGTGGTCGTTTCCGTGTGGTTGCCTTGCTTGCCGTGGCTGCACTTGTCCTGGTCTTTCCGCTCGCCGATGCGTTCAGGTACAGCACGTCGGCACAGTTCAAGACAAGCTCGCCTCTCGAATCGCTCACGTCTCCGGACTACGACGCATTTGCGCAGGTCAACAACACCGTCAACTTTGTGAATACGCACGGGGTTACCGATGGCAAGCAGGCACTCGGAGTTGTTCTTTTCTGGATTCCGCGGACCATCTGGCCCGGCAAAGCTACGGACACGGGCATCCTGCTCGCGGAGAGCCGCAACTACACGGTCAAGAACCTTTCTGCTCCGTTGTGGTCCGAGCTGTTCGTCAACGGTGGGTGGATCGCGCTGATTGTCGGAATGGTTGCTCTAGGCTTGATCGCAGGGATTCAGGACAGGCGAATCGAACTGTCGCTGCGCCAGTCCAGGGCGCCGACGATCCTTGCCTGCATCCTGCCCTTCTACCTGATCATTCTGCTCAGAGGATCACTGCTGCAAGCGATGTCGTACTTCCTCGTCATCATCGGTTGTGCATTCTTCGTCTCACGGCGGGAGGTGACTCGATGACTCGGACGAACCGATTCTCGTCGAGAATCTCTGCCCGTCGCCCGCTGGAACTCGTGGGCCTTGCTCTGCTGGTGGTACTGGTCGTTTGTGCGACGGCGCTGGCGGTGCGTCAGAATTCGGCTGCCGGAAACGGCCGGTCCGCCCTCACAGCAGCGACAACGGTTCCTCAGTTGCCGCCGGACACAGCGCCGGCATCGATGTGGTTCGGCGACAGCTTCACTGCGGGCATCAACGGAATCGGGCTCGGGGCATACCCGAGAATCATCTGCGTCCGGATGGGGTGGGACTGCAATGTCGATGCTCAGGGAAGCACCGGTTTCACCAACGACGGCGCACCCGAGTATCAGGGAACTACAACACGATTCGAGAATCGACTACAGGTGTCGATCGAGCGGTATCGAGCGGACATCATTTTCGTGGACGGTGGGCGAAACGATCTGCACATGAGTCCGATGGATTTGTTTCCCGTCATGACGTCGTACATCGATACCGTCCGGGATGCATGGCCGGATGCGCGTCTGGTGATCATCGTGCCGACATACGTCACACCTGTGCCGTACGACGGATACGACCAATTCGTATCAGCGCTGCGAAGTTACGGGGAATCGGTTGCCGCGACCGTGATCGATCCTGTTGCCGACGGTTGGTACGCCGACGTGGACCTCACGACACTGAAATTCGAGGACGGTGTGCACCCGAATGCAGTGGGGAACGCAGTGATTGCTCAGAAACTGGTGGAATCGCTGACCGCCTCCGGTGTGATTCGCGAGGGCGCGCCGAATGGGGGGATTCTGCGATGAACCCGTCCCGCTTCTTCGGAGTCCTTCGTGACAAGTGGGTTGTCGTCGGCATCTCGACATTGCTCGGCCTGCTGGTAGGCGTTCTGCTGACATTGCTCACGCCGACCACTTTCAAGTCTTCGACCCAGCTCTTTCTCACCACGCCAGGGTGGGGTACACCGACCACTCTGGGCAATGCCGATTCGAGCCCTTTCCAAGGTGACGAATTCTCGCAGCAACGAGCGGGTACGTACACGCGTCTGGCGGAGGGTGCCGACTTCTCGGCCCGCGTCGCAAGTCGTCTGGGCGAGAGTGGTCTGCGTGACGTCGAAAGCATTTCGGTTCGCGTTGTGCCCGACACCGTGTTGCTCGAAATCTCTGGCACCACCGACAGCGCAGACCGGGCGTTGCAACTGACGAACGCGGCTTCGGATGAGATGAACGAGACGATCCGGCGACTCGAGACGCCGAGTGGGACTTTGATCCCGACGGTTCAGCCGCTGACTGTCGTCACGGCGTCAGCACCGACGAGCCCGGCTGGTCCGCAGACGATTCCGAACGTTCTTCTGGGGTTGGTCGTCGGATCGCTGGTTGGAGTGACTGGTGTGATCTTGGCTGCTGCGAGGTCGAGAGCAGTTCAGGGTGTCGACGAATTAGCGGCCTGGACGGGTCTACCTGTGCTCGAGTCGATCCCGTACCTCGGTGACAGGGGATTGTCCGCCGAGGAAGGTGCTCAGTCGGCATCGAGAAGTTATTTTGAGAGACTGCAGTTCAACCGAGATCTCATCGGGTCAGGTACGCCCGCGTCACCCGTGCTCGTGACCGCTGCCGACGAGGGGAAGATCAGCAGGTTCGCAGCTGGCGGCATCGCCGATGCTGCTTGCGCTCTGGGGTATTCGGTGGTTCTCGTCGACTGCAACTTCCGATCCTCGCGTGCACATATCGAGTTCGGGGTCACCGACATCGTCATGTCGGACAGCGTCCTCGATGATGTTCTGATCTCGACACCGCTGCATCCGACTCTCCTCCGGAGCGGTTCGCCGACCGAAACTCCGGAGCGAGTCTTCGAGTCTGAGTCGTTCAGGCGCATGCTGCGAGATCTGAGTGCCAGGTTCGACGTAGTGGTTGTTTTCGACTCCGGCGGGACGCAGTACGCCGACTCGGGCCGACTGGCCAAGGTATGCCGTTCGATAATCCTTGTCGTTCAGTCTCATTCGACAAACATGCAGACGGTGATGACGAAGATTCACGATCTGGAAATCGCAGGAGCGAAAATCGAAGGTTCGGTCCTCTTGACGACCACGCGCCGAACGCAGCGAGGGGCAGTGTTGCCCGTGAATCGGCCAGACACAACTGACTCGGTGGCAAGTTACACGCCACGGCGCGACGGAGACACACGCACACAGCGATCTCCAAGAAAGGCGAACACATGAATGCACTCAGCACTGCCGCGCGAATTCTGAGGCGGGGGTGGGCAATACCTGTCTTCGCGGTGCTCGGCTTGATCCTCGGTGCTTTCATGGCCATCTCGAGTCCGTCGTCCTACACGTCGACAACTGTGCTGTTCATCGGCTCGCCGATCAGTGCTGACTCGGCTGGCGCCTACCAGGGCGATCTGTTTTCTCAGCAACGAGCGGCGACCTATGCCCAACTGTTTTCGAGCGACGATCTGGCGGTCAAGGTGATCGACGACCTGGGTCTTCCAATGAGCGGACATGAGTTGGCCTCGCAGGTTTCGGCGGCAGCAGTTGAGAAAACTGTGCTCTTGCAGGTCTCTGTCACGGATTCGACGGCCGAAGGATCGGCCGGTATCGCCAATGCGTATGCGAAGAATTTTGCACAATATGTGGGGCAGTTGGAGACCCCTAACGGTGGTGGCCGTCCGAATACCTCCGTCCAGGTGGTCACCGAGGCCAACGCTGAAGATGCCAGTGGGGGTTCGAATCTCGTGATGACGTCCCTGTTCGGCCTCATCGGTGGCCTGGTCGTCGGCATCGGCGTCCGGGTGCTCCTTGGGCGACTCGACCGGTCCGTTCGAAGCGCTTCCATGCTCTCGGCCGTTGCAGGTGTACCGATTTTGGCGACAGTTCCGGAATCGGCCTCGCGGGGATTTCGCGCGTTGACGTTCCCCGCCGACGGCGCGACCGCCTATGCCGAGTCGATACGCAAGCTCAGGACAGGTATCGAGTTCGCCGGCCCGAGTGCCGACGCGATCCGTTCGGTCCTCATCGCCTCGCCTCGGTACTCGGAGCCTGCGGGGTGCATCGCAGCCGATCTCGCGGTTGTCCTGTCCGAAGCGGGACGTCGAGTGCTGTTGGTGGACGGTGACTTGAGGTCGCCGAGCTTGGATTCATACCTCGGTATCAAGCCGGCAGTCGGCTTTTCCGACGTGCTGGCCGGTGCGATTCCGCTCGTGGACGTGCTCGTTCAGGTACCCGGTCGCTCATTGACTCTGCTGCCCGCCGGCTCGATACGATCCGATTCCGGTGATGCCATCGCATCGGTCTCGGCACGCGAGATGCTTTCGGAAGCCTCCGAGAAATTCGAATACACGATCGTCGTGGGTCCACCGTTGTCGCTCTATTCCGATTCGGCTGTGATCGGCTCAGTCGTCGACGGCGTGGTTCTTGTTTCAACACAGAGTATTTCGTCGGTCGACGAGGTGGAAGGCGCAGCGACCACGCTGCGCGCTGCCGGCGCGAACCTGTTGGGCGCGGTGCTGTCGGGTGTCGGACGGGGTGGCTTGGTCAAGGTCCGCAGCCGTGTGAGTGTGGTGGACGAGCCTGCGGCGAACGAGCCTCCGGTGAATGATGCATCGAATGAACCAGTCGGCGCGTGGCCTCCCGTTGAAGGCGGAGCCGGCGCGCAGGTAATACACGCAGAACCAGGTGTGGGATCGACGGGGAAGAATGAAGTGGAGAAGCATGATTCGGGGGATTCGGTCGAATCTCCGGCCGAAGATATGCGCATCGATTTCGACGAATGGGAGCCGGCGGAGACTGAGGGGCGCTACACGCGCAGTGATCTGGACAGTCCGACAGTGGCGATCCCTCGCTCGATGCTCCGCACAAAGGTCGCGCAGAAGGCGAACCTCTCGAGTGACGAGTTGCCGACCGATAAGCGGCAGGTAAGATCACTCGGTGGGAACGGCGATTCCGATTCCAGGTCGAATCACCCGCCGCAAGCTTCGGATTCTGTGCAGCAGAATTGAATTGGAATTCGATTTCCAGGTTCGGGATGTCAACGTCACCGGACATTGCGGCGTAAGGCCGTGTGTGAGAAGGGGTGGCTGATTCGGTGAACGCCGATGCTCGAAAACGGAAACGGGTGAGTATCGAAGGTTCGCGGGACAGGAAATTTCGTGCAGTTGCCATCGGCATTGCGCTGGTGTCGTCAGTGCTTCTCGTAGTGGCCGGCCTCAGGCTCTCTGATGGAGTGGACCCAAACGCGAGGGTTGACGCGGCGGTGTCATCACATCCCGCCGTCGAGCTTCCGGACAACGGACAGTCGACCGCCAAAATGGTCTTTGCGCACTACTTCCCGCCGTATCCCCTTTCGATCGACAACCTACCGTCGGGCGAAGACTATTACGCCACGCAGTATCTCAATCCGAACGGTGAACGAGGTTCATACGCCGCATTCGGAGGGTTTCTTCGAGACCGACCGCAACCACGGCCTGTTTCAGCTGACCCACAGTGGAGGCAGCGAGATCTCGAAGATGAAGTGCGGCAGGCAATCGACGCGGGAATCAGTGGGTTCTCGGTTGACATTCTGACGAAGTCGTCGAACCCGTTGTGGTCTTCGTCCGTTCCGTCCCAACTTCTCGCCGCTTCGGCTGCGGTTGATCCTGCGTTCGAAATAATGCTGATGCCGGATATGAACGGCGAACTCGGCACATTGGACCCCGCGAATCTGGCAGGCGAGTTGTCGCAGTACGCGTCATCGCCGTCGGTTTTTCGATTGACGGACAACCGGGTGGTGATTTCGCCCTTTCTTGCCGAGAAACACGACCCGGCGTGGTGGTCGCAGTTTCTCGAAATCATGAAGGCCCGCTACGGGATCGAGGTGGCCTTCGTTCCACTCTTCCTGAACTCCACCACGAATATGGATTCATTCGCGTCGATAAGCTATGGAATGTCGACGTGGGGTGGACGTAACCCTTCCTTCAATCCAGTGACGGACACCGGGATCGGCTCGCCACTGGATCAGGTGAACCGAGCGCACGCTCTCGGCAAGATATGGATGCAGTCGGTCTCGTTCCAGGATGCGCGTCCCAGCCAATCGGTTTTCGACGAAGCGCAGAACACTGGGAATCTCCGAAACACCTGGCAGATTGCGCGCGAATCGGATAGCGAATGGGTGCAACTAATTTCGTGGAACGACTACAGCGAAGGTACGGCGTTTGCACCGAGCGAGGGGCACGGTCGTGCGCTGCTCGATTTGAACGCATATTTTGTCGACTGGTTCAAGACCGGAACGGCACCGGCGATTGCACGTGATATCGCGTACGTCACCTATCGGAACCAGCTGTCGTCCGCGCAACCCGCACTACCCTCGGTATCACCGATGATTCTGCGTGCGGGGTCGTCCCCGGTTCGCGACACGATCGAGGTTTTGACCTTCTTGGTCGAAGGTGCCGAAGTGAAAGTTACGGTCGGCGGTACGACGACCACGTGCAGTGCCGATACAGGGATGGACATCTGCACGGTTCCATCGGCGGTCGGCGCCGTCTCGGTCAGCGTGGTTCGAAACGGGGCGGAAGTGGCTTCGGCGAAGGCACATTCAGACGTCGTGTCCACTCCTGCGGTTCAGAACATGGAGTACCTGGTCGATTCGAGTTTTGGACGATAATCAGCAGTCCGACGGCGGTGACTCGCCTCTGAAGCGCGCTTGGAGCCAGACTGCGGTCTCGGACCCCGGATCCAGATTATTGTGAGTTTGGCCTGCCCTGACGATGTGCTGCACCGAATCGCCGAACGCACAGGCATTGTCGACGGCCTCTTGCACCCACTGCGGGCGGATCGTCTGATCAGCGTCGCCGTTGATGACCAAGAGTGGTCCTCCGGCCGGACGCTGCGGAAGGGCGATCGATATGAGCCAGTCGCGCAAGACTGCTCCGGCCTCGTCGGAGTTCGGCAGGGTATCGGCGGGATTCAGTCGTGATGCTTGTTCGCCGCGTTCTTTCAACACCGGACCCGCACATGCCAGCCACATCGCAGAGTTGCTCGCCAGCGCGCCGTGTAGGTAGTTGCCTGGATCGGTGCCGGGTCGAGCGATGGTCAGCCCAGATACTACGTACGACATCATGATCTGCTGTTCATGCGTCAGCCACTGCGACTGGGCCAAGTCGGCGAGCTTGGAAAGATCTGCCGCCGGAGCCAGCGCTACCGATCCGACAAAATTCAATTCGGGCGCGTAGAAACCGGACAACTCTGCCGCCGCCCATGTCGCCTGCCCGCCGATCGACACGCCGAGTCCTGCCCATTTCCCGGACGTGTCCGGGACCATTTCTCGCGCCGCGCGAACTCCGTCGATCAGGTTGAATGCGCTGGTGTTCGGATCGAGGTACGGGTTGATGCCGCCTGCCGGACCCAATCCTTGGTAGTCGGTCATGACTGCGACGAACCCAAGTTTCATCAAAGGGACGATCGTGCTCGCGTAACCCAGGAGATTCGGGTACATCGAAGGTCCGCACTCCGCAGTCACTCCCGTTGTGCCGTGACCGACGGTGACAACAGACCGCCCGCCGGGTGGTGGATCGCCTTCCGGAACGAAGACGACTCCAGACACGACCGTTGGGCTTCCGTCCATACCTGAAGTTGATCGGTACGTGATCTGGCGGGCAGTCGCGCCCACGTCGGCGATCAGTGGATCGATTTCGTCGAACGCGGACGCACTTTCCAGTTTGCCTCTGGCCGCGACGGCGTCGGCGCTGATCGAGGGAAGAGGTACGGACGTAGGAGTCGGTTTTGAGGGCCTTGTGTGGGCAGTGCAACCGGTCAGAAGCGCCACGGTTGTCGCTGCAACGACTACAAATACTTGGGACGACGTTGTAATTCCGTCCCGGGTAGACGTGCGCATCATGCTCCGAGTCGCTCCTGATCGCGCTTCGACACGGCGAGTTTTCGGTCTCCGAACGCATCGAGTGCAGAGGCAACTATCAACCGGCGGACGCGTTCTCGCGAACTGCGATGGAACAGGTTGTGATCGCCGGAGCCTGAGAACAAGACCTGTGGAGGATTCCTCGATCTCGAAAGACGCGCTATACCTCGTCGGCCTCTGTTCGCCTCGAACCACGCTTCGTCTTCCGGCGAGAGTGACACTGCAGTTTTTGTCCCGCGGCGGGTCAAGGTCCGAAGCATCGACTCGGGGGCATTGACCAATCCGAGGAAACCGAGACCGAGCCACACCGGGTAGGGGACGTACCGCTGAGCTCGTCGTCCGGAATTGCGAATTGTTCTGGCCACGAGGAAAATTCGGTTTGCAACGTCAGACTCCATTGCATCGACGTGTGCTTTCTTCACTGGTGGTCGGCGATTGTTGATCGACCAGTTCACTATGTTGAGAAGCACCACGGACCTTGCGCCGCGCTGGCTTGCTGCATAGGCGCCCATCCATGCGCCGGAACACATTCCGACGTGCATCCGGCGGGACGGCGGCACGTCGAGAGTGTCGACGAGATCCAACACATTGCGGCGCGCTTCCGGAGACACGATGGGCGTGCTCTCGTCGGTGCAGACCGTGCCGCTGTCTCCTGTGCCCATCCTGTCGAAGCGAATCGAGCGAATACCGTGCGAGGCGAGAGTTCGAGCGGACTCGACCCACAGTCTCGCCGGCCCGATCCGGTGCTCGTTCGCGGTGCTGTGAAAGATCGCTGTGGCAGCGTGGCTCGCGGTCGTGCGGGATGCGGTGGAGATTGCAAATAGTGATCCGGTGGACCGTCGTTCCAATATTTCCCAGACTTCTTCGCCGTCGTCAGCCGTCGCGACATGCGCCGCCGACGTGATCTCTGGATCGACGGAAGTCTTGTCCTCGCCGAATTGTCGCGACACCCAACTCGAAATCCGCTGTATGTCGTGCGTAGGCACCGAGAGTACGAAACTGCTGGGGGAAACGAACTGATTCTGGCGTTCGACGAATATGCGTTCAGCACCGGATCGCTCGAGCATCCGTACCACGCGGGGCGAATCAGCGAATTCAGGGCGAATCGCGGCGAGGACTTTCGTCGACGAACTCGGATCGAACGTGCTGAGGTCAAGTCCGGAAAGGTCATTCACCGCTGCGGAAGCCAGCAGGCCGCCGACGATCGATGTGCAATCGTCGTGGTGGGGGTCGTCGTCGACCGAAACGCGGTACAGCGACGTCAGTTCTCGAACATAGGCCCTACCGGATATGACCGGATCCCACAAGACCATCGCACGTAGGTCGCCAAGTGTATCTACGGTGGACGCGGCCAGTAGGGCCCCTGCACGCAAACCTGCGACGGCAACGGACTCGATACCTGTGCGCCGCACGTACGAAACGGCTGCTGTCACGCTGGCCTGCCAGTGCGCAACTGCTAGCGGGTCATCCTGCCGACCGGATGAATCTCCTTGTCCCTCATAGTCGAAACGAAGAGCGAGGAATCCGTGCTCGGCAAGTTCTTGGGCGAGTTGGCGCAGTCCCCGATAAGCGCTGATGTGTTCCTTCGCGAGGGGTGGACATATGACCACGGCACCGCGCACGGCAGCATCCGACGGCAGGTGAACCGAGGCGAACAGTGCCCCATCACCAGGGCCCGGAATCCACGTGTCGATCGTGCGAATCCCGGTCGGTGTCTGGCGGTCGCGGAGGCGCCGGGTGGTGATCGCCAGCAGGGTGGGGTTGGGTGCGTGTAGTGCGGACATCACGGTTGTCATGTTGGCCATCGATTTGTTCAAGGACCTCTCCACACATTGATTCGGCCTGCCAGTTTCGCGTAGTTCTCCGGTTTCCAGAGGATCCGGTAAACTTCCCGCTACAGATAACATACCGCAAGTATGTTTTGCGGCGGATGAACAGTGCAAGAGTTGGATATGGGGGTGCGTACAGCGATGGATCCAGTGTTCGGTGCGTCGTTGGGCGCTGCCTCGGTTCGTATTGTTCGGGCCGACCCCCAGCCGGAAACCGGATCCACGAGCGGTCGATTCCTGACTCGGACTGTAGATGCATACGACGCCTCTCCGGTCCGGACAGCCGCGATTCACCTAGTTGCTGCGGTTCGCGGGGACACGTCACGGATGGTCATTTCGGTTCCCGACGAGCGGCAGAACGTAGCGCTCGAATCAGAACTGCGTGCCCGAGGTATCGAGGGCGTTGTCACGGTGCCGGAAGCGGTTGCCGTTGTCGCGTTGGTACGGACTTCGGGTGCGGCCGAAGTTTTTCGGTTACTTACAGTTCTCGATATCGGTCGAACCGGAGTGACTGTCTCGATGATCGAGATCGGGACCGCGACAACCATCGCGTCCACGCGGTCGACGGCGCTCGCCGGTGACAGGCTCGACGGGGTTGTCGCGGAGTTACTTCCGGCAACCACTGTTGATGCAGCCCTCGACGCTGATTCAGCGTTCGACGCCCGCGAAGTCAAGGAGTATCTCGCCAGTGGCTCCCGTCGTGCGCAGGTGATGCCCGTTCCCGAATCCATGTGCATCCGTTTCGATTCGGTTGTCGAGCGTGAAGTCGAAGACACGCTGATGGTGATTCGAGAAGTTGCGGCACGAGCTCGGTGTGTCCCTGACGCTTTGGTTCTCGTCGGAGGAGGCGCCCGAATTTCACTGGTGGAGAAGATACTCGCGCGGGAGTTTTCGGTACCGGTGATCAGGCCGGCCGAGCCCGAGCTCGCCTCGGCCAAGGGCGCAGCATTGATAGCCGAGGTCTTACATCAGGAGCACCCCAGCTCGGAAGTCGCGGTTTCGGACGTCGCGGTTTCGGCAGTCTCCGACTCGGAAATCGCAACGGATACTGTAGAAATGTCTTCCGATCAGGCCGTGGTGCACAGCGTCGGTGAAACCGAAGAAGACACCGAATCGGATTCGCTACCTGCTGGTGGGCTTGGGAGGATGCAAATCCTTGTGGGCGTCGGGTTCTCGATGGTTGCGCTGACCAGCTTCCTCGCGTGGGCGGTGCTGCGCCCGTTTTCGGATCCTGCACAGGCGGAACCGCCGCAGGCGCAAACAACGGCAATTGTCGCGCCGGTACCTACCTCCGACTTGCTGCCGCCGACCACGACCAGAGCAATCGATCCACTGACCGAGCGGAATCGGGCACCGGTCAATTTGGTGCGTTCGTGGAGGTACTGAACACAGAGACTCGCGTCAGGTGAACAGTTGGGAACTCCAGTCCTTGCCGTCGGCGAGACCGCCGGGGCAAGCGAAGACCGCAGAACCGACGTGCTGGATGTATTCGTTCAGCGCATCGTGTCGTGAAAGGTTTTGCTGCATCGGAATAAACTGCTCGACCGGATTCCGGCAGTACGCAACGAAGAACAGTCCCGCGTCCAGGTGGCCGAAGCCATCGGAGCCGTCCGTGAAGTTGTATCCGCGGCGCAAGATCTGAATCCCACCGAGTTCCTCGGCAGAGGCCAGGCGCACGTGTGAATCCTCCGGGATGACGAAGTCGTGTCCCATTTTGGAATCGAGATCGAGCTCGTCGAACTCGTCCTTGCCACCGAGCGGCGCTCCGCTCCGTTTGGAGCGGCCGATGACAGCTTCCTGTTCCTTGAGTACTGCGCGATCCCACTGCTCGATCAGCATGCGGATTCGTCTGGCGACGAGGAATGATCCGCCTGCCATCCAGGCCTGATCGTCAGTGGGATCAACCCAGACGTGCTGGGCGAGTGCGTTTGGATCTTCCGCCTTGATGTTGGCTGTTCCGTCCTTGAACCCGAACAGATTTCGTGGTGTCGCCTGCGTCGTCGAGGTCGAGGATGTTCGTCCGAACCCGAGTTGTGACCATTTGACCGACGCGGTCCCGAACGCGACTCGCGCGAGGTTGCGGATCGCATGGACGGCAACCTGGGGGTCGTTGGCGCACGCTTGGATGGCGATGTCGCCCCCGCTGCGATTCGGATCGAGGTTGTCCGCACGGAAGTGGGGGAGATCGAGCAGGGCAGCAGGTTTCTTGTTTGCGAGACCGAAACGGTCGTCGAAAAGTGACGGTCCGAATCCGATGGTCAGGGTGAGTTGCGACGGCGCGAGATCGAGTGCCTCACCCGTGTCGCTCGGTGGTGCATACGGACCGTCGCCGGTCGCTCCGTCCTCGGTTGCTTCCTGACCCGCCGTCATTCGTTCGGCCATCGCCGTCCACGTCTGCAGCAGCGTGATCAGTTCGTCGCGCGACTTCGTCGTCACATCGAAAGCGACGAAGTGCATACGATCCTGGGCCGGCGTCGTGATGCCTGCCTGATGCTCGCCGCGAAAGGCGACCACGTCTGCGTGATCGGCGCCGGAACTCTCGTCGGCGGTCACCCGCCCGATGACGGCACCGGCACCGGCCAGGACGGCGCCGGCCCCCACGGCGCCGAACAGTCGGCGCCGTGAGACTGCGTGCGGTGCTGCGTTTTCCGCAGCGGGTGTGCCTTCTGGTGAATCAGTCATCTACTGTCCCGCGACTACTTCCTGGACCTGGCTGACCTCGGCGGACAGTGCATCGATTTTACGCGAGAGTTCCTGACGCTGCGCCTCGGTGACGGTGTCGTAGTACACGAATCCGTCGCCGACCCGGAACTGCGCCAGCGCAGCGTCGAGGTCGGCGAATCGGTCAGCGATGCGCTGGGCGAGCTCGGGATCACGTTCCTGCAGGATCGGGTTCAGTGCCGCGATCGCCGCTTGCGAGCCGTCGACGTTGGCCTGGAAATCCCACAGGTCGGTGTGCGAGAAGATGTCTTCCTCACCGGTGATCTTGGAAGTCGAGATCTCGTCGAGCAGTCCTTGGGCGTCGCCGGCGATCTTGGTTGGATCGATCGTGTAATCCTCGGCATTCAGCTGGTCGGCAAGATACTGAATGTCTTCGAGCAGTTGATCGGCGACCGCGTTGGTATCCGGCTGAAGCCCGGTCACCCACAAATCTTTCTCGAGGCGGTGGAATCCCGTCCAGACCTGACCGAGCTCCAGATCCGCTTCGCGCAGGTCCAGCTTGGGATCGAGTTCGCCGAAGCTCTCGGCTTCGGGTTCGATGCGCTCGTAGTAGGTACGTGCGATCGGGAAGAGTGCCTTCGCCTGGTCGACGTTGCCGGACTGGACGGCGGCGACGAACTGAGCTGCGGTGTCCTGCAGCGCGACGATCTGGCTGCGGATGTACCTCCGGTAGCCGTCGGCAGCTTCGGCGAGTTGGCCGCTCCCGTCGGTGGCCGCCTGCGAATCGCCCGTGACGACGAAGTCCTGACGGATGCCGGTTCCGACCATGCCCGGCTTGCACGCGAGTTGATAGGTCGCAGCCTCGGGGAGGGAGACGATCAGCTGCCGGGTAAGGCCGGGGCCGATGTTCTCGACTTCGCCCATCGCTCGATCGCCCTCGGCGAAGACGTAGAACTCGGTGACCTTCGAGCCGTTGTTCGTCACCTGGAACGTCGAACTGCCAGTGGTTCCAGTGGTGGCACTGACGTCACACGAATCGTCGGTGGCCGTGACGACGATGTCGCCGTCGCTCGCGGTCGTCTTCTCGGTGCATGCGGCGAGGGAGAAGGGAAGTACCGCGGCCGTGGCCAGTACGAGGGTGGATTTACGCATGTCGGCAATGCCTCTCAGGATTTTTCGGGAACGTGTGTGTCGTGCGCAGGCGGGGTTGTCGGTTCCGATGGGCTCGACGGAAGGGGACGTAGGAAGAGCGCGAGGACGACTACGAGGTAGACGACCCATGCGACGGCTTGCAGGACGGTCGGGTCCGGGCGGAAGTTGAAGATTCCGGCGAGGACGGTGCCGTACCAGGTCGACGGGTCGTAGCCGGGTGTCAGGTTGAACGCGAGATTCGAACCGCCCGGCAGGACGTTTCCGGTCTGCAGAGCGCGAACACCGTACGAGAGGATTCCGGCGGCTACGACGATGAGGAAGATCGCCGTGTACCGGAAGAAGGTCGTCAGGTTGAGACGGAGGGCGCCGAAGTACATGGCGACGGTCAAGACGGCGGCCAGGAGAATTCCGAGGAGCAGTCCGACCAACGGCCAGGAGCTGCCTGCGGTGTTCTCGGCGTAACCGACCATGAGCAACGCAGTCTCGACGCCTTCACGACCGACCGCGAAGAACGACAGCGACAAGATGGCGACGGGTCCGGCGATCAACGCCTTCTCCATCCCCGCTTTCAGATCTCCGGAAATGTTTTTGGCGGCCGTGCGCATCCACAAGACCATGATCGTGACGATGACGACGGCGATCAGGGAGGCAACGCCCGCGATGATCTCTGCGGTCAGGCCGTCGACCGTCGACGTTCCGTAGTGGATCGCGAAGAAGATGATCGCCACCATCGCGACGGCGATCGCGACGCCGAGCCACACCCATTTCAGTGCGTCCTTGCGCTGGGCCTTCACGAGGTAGGCGGCGAGAATCATCACCACGATGCCCGCTTCGAGGCCTTCGCGCAGACCGATCAGGCCACTGCCGAATAGCTGGGTGGCAACTGATGGTGTGCTCGCGGCAGCGAGTACCGACACGGGCACGGGCGACTCCTGACTGAGTGAGTGCAACAGCTTCTGACGAACGCATGAGGCTAGGCCAGCCTTAACTCAGAAGAAGATACTCCATCATCGACGGCGAACCATGCTCTCACCTGTACTTTTGCTGTTCTTTACCAATGGATTCGGGAGTAGTTCACTCGCATGTGGATGATGGAGGGGTGTACCGAACTCCCGCAGCCCGCAGAAGTCCCCGGCGTCTCTCGCGAGCCGTAGCAGCAGTAGCTGCCGGAACAGCTTTGCTGGGCGCAGGCGTCGTGGCTTGCGGATCGAACGAACCGAAGGTTGCTATTCCCGAGGGCATACCCCCAGGTACCGGCTCTCCGACGCCGCCGATCGACATCAATGCTCCCGGCCGCAGTGCTGATCAACTCGCCGACTGGGCAGCGGGATTGTCGGACGACATCGGGATCGGGACGACGGCACTCGAGGCCTACGGGTACGCCGCCGCGGTGATGGCCGAGACGCTTCCCGGCTGCGGAATCGGGTGGACAACTTTGGCCGGTATCGGCAGCGTCGAGAGCCGCCACGGGACCTACGACGGCTCGTCGGTCGACGCGTTCGGCCAGGTTGCTCCGATCATTCGGGGAATCCCTCTCGACGGTGGCCCGGGAGTTGCCGAGATCCCCGACACCGACGGCGGGGCGATGGACGGCGATCCAGTGCACGACCGTGCGATGGGGCCCATGCAGTTCATCCCCGAGACGTGGCTCAAATGGGGAGTCGACGCCAACGGCGACGGCCGGGTGGACCCCGACAACATCGACGACGCTGCCCTCACGGCCGCCCGCTACCTGTGTGCACGCGGGGGAGACCTCACTTCCGCTGCCGGATGGCAGCAGGCACTGATGGCGTACAACCTCTCGGGCGACTATCTCGCGCTCGTTCGTGATCGTGCGTCGGCGTATTCAGTCGGGGTACGGCCGGACTGACGGTGATCGATCCGCAGGTCGGACCCGTGACCGCGCGTCGATAAAGAAGCCTTCGGCCCGTGCGGTTAGGCTGTGTGCTGGCACTACAGAGGTGCTGGCACTGCAGAGGCCCAGCCGCGATCGTGGTCCTCTTTCGACCGGAGGGGTCGGAGCCCAAGTGTCAAGCACGCAGAGCGTGCCCCAATGCGAAGCCCATTCGAAGGAGAACCACACAGTGGCCAGTATTGAGCAGGTCGGAGCTCGCGAGATCCTTGATTCCCGTGGTAACCCCACGGTTGAGGTCGAGGTTCTGCTCGAAGACGGAAGTTTCGCCAGGGCTGCGGTGCCGTCCGGCGCTTCGACGGGTGAGCACGAAGCCGTCGAACTGCGCGACGGTGGCGCACGCTACGGCGGAAAGGGCGTCGAGAAGGCCGTGGAGGCTGTGCTCGGCGAGATCGCTCCTGCCATCATCGGCATCGACGCAACCGAGCAGCGCACGGTCGACCAGGCGCTGCTCGACGCGGACGGCACCCCGGACAAGTCGCGTCTCGGCGCAAACGCTCTGCTCGGTGCCTCGCTTGCCGTGGCTCGCGCCGCCGCCGAGTCCTCGGGCCTCGAGCTGTTCCGCTACGTCGGTGGCCCCAACGCTCACGTTCTCCCTGTCCCGATGATGAACATCCTCAACGGTGGCGCACACGCAGACACCGGTGTCGACGTCCAGGAGTTCATGGTTGCTCCCATCGGCGCACCGAGCTTCAAGGAATCGCTGCGCTGGGGCGCCGAGGTCTACCACTCCCTGAAGTCGGTTCTCAAGGAGAAGGGCCTCTCCACCGGTCTCGGCGACGAAGGCGGATTCGCGCCCGACGTCGCAGGCACCAAGGAAGCACTCGACCTCATCACGATCGCCGTGAACAAGACCGGCCTCAAGCTGGGTACCGACGTCGCGCTCGCTCTCGACGTCGCTGCCACCGAGTTCTACACCGACGGCACCGGCTACAAGTTCGAGGGCAAGAACCGCACCGCGGCCGAGATGGCGGCGTTCTACGCCGAGCTCATCGACGCCTACCCGCTCGTTTCCATCGAGGATCCGCTCGACGAAGACGACTGGGACGGCTGGGTCGCACTCACCGATCAGATCGGCAACAAGATCCAGCTCGTCGGCGACGACCTCTTCGTCACCAACCCCGAGCGCCTCGAAGAAGGCATCGTCAAGGGTGCGGCCAACGCACTCCTGGTGAAGGTCAACCAGATCGGCACCCTGACCGAGACCCTCGACGCCGTCGATCTCGCTCACCGCAACGGCTACAAGACGATGATGAGCCACCGTTCCGGCGAGACCGAGGACACCACCATCGCCGACCTCGCGGTTGCCGTCGGCAGCGGCCAGATCAAGACCGGTGCTCCGGCACGCAGCGAGCGCGTTGCCAAGTACAACCAGCTGCTGCGCATCGAGGAAAACCTCGGCGACGCAGCACGTTACGCCGGCGAGGTTGCGTTCCCGCGCTTCGCTTTCGAGGCCTGACGGAAATCTAAGATTCAGTAGTGTCTGCACAGCGCGGTAAGCCACGATCCCCCGGCGGAAGTCCGGGGGGTCGTGGTTCCCGTCGTGGGGACACACCGTCGCGTGCGCGTCGGGACAGCGCCCGACGCCCGCGCGTGTCGGAACCTTCGGTAGATCCGGAAGCAGTCGATTCCGCTGTGACAGACCCCGCGCAACCGGGGGTCTCCGCCGAGAAAGCGTCGGCGCGAGGGTCGAAGTCGGCCCGGGGGAAGAGCGGAACCAACAAGTTCTGGTCTCGGCTTCCGAAGTCGGACAACACCATTTTCGGCTTGTCCACCAGTCGGGCAGTTGTGCTCGCGATGGTTGTGCTCATGCTGGCGCTGACACTGGCAGTGCCGCTCCGTACTTACATCAGCCAGCGTTCGGATGCCGCGCAGGTGGCGGCCGAACGTCAGGTACTCGAGGAAGAACTGCGAAAGCTGCAAGGGCAGAACGCGCGCTTCGACGACCCTGCGTACATCGAAGCTCTTGCACGAGAACGCCTTCGGTACGTCAAACCGGGCGAGACCCCGTTCCAGGTTCAGCTTCCCGGTGACTACAAGGAACCCGAGAAGAAGCAGGAAAAGGAAACACCGCTCACAGGTCCGTGGTATCGCGATCTGTGGCAAACGATTTCGGAACCGCCAGTGGTTCCCGAGACGACGACACCGGCCCCGATGCCGTTGGCGCCGATAGAGCCAGAAGAACAAGGAGTACCCACCGGGTGAGCAACACGTCCGAAAATTCCCCACAGGTTTCACAAGCGGATCTCGACGCCGTTGCCGCTCAATTGGGCCGTGAGCCACGCGGAGTGATCGAGATCGCGTACCGCAGCCCGGACGGTCAGCCGGGCGTGGTCAAGACCGCCCCCAAACTTCCGGACGGAACACCGTTCCCGACGTTGTACTACCTCACGGACCCGCGACTGACTGCCGAAGCGAGCCGTCAGGAATCCGCCGGCGTCATGCGTGAAATGACCGAACGCCTGACCCAGGATCCGGAACTTGCCGCGGCCTATCGACGGGCATACGAGTCGTACCTTGCCGAGCGTGACGCGATCGAATCTCTGGGAACCGACTTTGCCGGCGGTGGGATGCCGGATCGTGTCAAGTGCCTGCACGTGCTGATGGCACATTCGCTTGCCAAGGGACCCGGCGTCAATCCGCTCGGTGACGAGTCCGTCGCGTTGGCCGGTCACGGAAAGCTGCGCGGCACTGCAATTCCCGCGGACTGGCCTGGCATCGACGATGCCGACAACACCGACCGGTGACTCGCCGTGTCGCCGCAGTCGATTGCGGTACCAACTCCATTCGACTGCTGATCGCCGACGTCGGCGCCGACGGTCGTCTGGTGGATGTCCGGCGCGAGATGCGCGTCGTGCGACTCGGTCAAGGTGTTGATGCGACAGGGACATTCGCGCCCGAGGCCATCGAACGCACCCGGATCGCGCTGGTCGAGTACGCGTCGATGATCGCCGATGCCGGAGCAACCGCCGTTCGCATGGTCGCCACCTCGGCTACTCGCGACGCTGCGAATCGGGAAGAATTCTTCACGATGACGCGGGACGTGCTCGGCGCGGTGATTCCCGGATCCGGAGCAGAGGTCATCACCGGCGACGAAGAGGCGCGCCTCTCGTTCAGCGGTGCTGTGGGAGAACTCGATCCGTCGGAGGGCCCCTTCGTGGTGGTCGATCTCGGCGGCGGATCCACCGAAGTTGTCCTCGGCGACACGTCGGGCGTCCAGGCTGCGTACTCCACCGACATCGGCTGTGTGCGCGTCACGGAGCGTTGCTTACCGTCGGATCCGCCTACAGCAGAGCAGGTTTCCGAGGCGACGGCTTTCGCGACCGCGAAACTTGCCGAGGCGTTCGAGGCCGTACCCGTCGAGAAGGCGCACACGTGGGTGGGTGTCGCTGGAACCATGACGACGCTGGCCGCGATCGCGCAGGATCTTCCGGAGTACGACGCCGAGAAGGTGCACCTGTCGAGGATTTCGTTCAATCAACTGTTCGACGTGTGCGAGCGTCTCATTGCTATGCCTCGGGTTGATCGTGCTGCCTTCGGCCCGATGCATCCGGGGCGGGTGGACGTCATCGGCGGCGGAGCGATCATCACCACGGTGCTGGCTCAAGCGTTCGAAGCCGAAGCCGGGATCACCGAACTGGTTGTCAGCGAACACGACATACTCGACGGCATCGCGATGTCGGTAGCTCAGACCGACCCGATAGTCTGATCCCTGCCGCACCCGACCCGTCGGGTGCGGCAAGGCCCCCATAGCCCAATTGGCAGAGGCAACGGACTTAAAATCCGTCAAGTGTCGGTTCGAGTCCGACTGGGGGCACCACGTAGATCCTCCTGCACATTGAATCGAAAAACCCCGCTCGTCCTCTTCGGGCGGGCGGGGCTTTCCGTGGAGCAGCGACTGACCACCAAGTGGCTACTGAGCCCAGACGGTCGTCCCTGCAGGAGCATTCAGCGTGTTGACGAGATCGATGCCGGCTACGACAGCCGCGCCGCCGCCGCCGAGGATCGTTCCGGCGACACCGCCGATTCCGGCGCCTGTTGCGAGGCCACCCAGGCACAGTGCCGCGGCGACGGGGAGTCCGACGATGGTCAAGCCCAGCGGAGCGCCGACAGCGCAACCGATTCCGGCGCCGACGATGGTGCCGAGCAGGCTGCCGACCTGAGTGCCGAGTCCGAGTTGGCTCTGGAAGTGCGCAATCGCCCGATCATTCTCCTCGGGCGAGGCGACGGGCGTCCATTCTTTTGCCGCAGGCGCACTCTCGGGTCGAGGTGTTGCCTTCGCCGAATCGGTGATCGGTGTCAGCGTGAGGGTCTTACCGTCTTCACTGATCGTGCGATCGAAGGGGAACTGTAGATCCCCGAGGTTGTATGCGAGAGGCAGGGAAACAAGGTCGGCTCCCTTGCTGTCCTGCAAGACGACGGACTTGCCGTCGCCGGACACCTTGAACAACCCGGCGTCGATGGTGGTGACGATCGACTTGTCGACGACCTTCGCTTCGTAATTCACGTCGGTCGACGGATCAGCTGATGCGATCCCTGTTGATGCTCCGACTGCAGTGACCGCTAGAGCAGTCACAGCCGCCTTCTTGAAGAAACCCATAGTTCAACCCCGTGTTCGCCTGCGTGTGCTCGCAGAAACTCGACAACTTCGGACATTGGTAAACCCCCGACAAAGCCTTCGTATTAAAGCAGACCGAAGTGACGGAAGGGATAGTTGCGCTCGGGCCGACCGGAAGCGGCCGGTGCAATCGAATGTGCAGCGTGCAGTACCAAGTTGTCGAACATGTGTGCGAAAATGTGGAGATGCGGTTGACCGAGCAATCCCCGGACTGCTGCCCCAACGGACACCGGCTCACGGCGAACACATGCCTTGTCGGTTGGGAGGTCTGCGGGTGTGCCTCGGCGGAGAATGGCGGACACAGGACCCATTACTGCAGGCGATGTGGTGAAACTGTCCGGACGCCGGAGTGCGTAGGCGTGAATCCGCAGAAAAGTCGGTGGAGTTGAAGTGCTGTTACGTTGTGTTTCAAAGAGATTGGCGAGAGCCTCACCCGGCGGATCGGTGCCGGGTGAGGCTTGTGGATCAGGTAGGCGGCGCGACGGGTGCGTCGCTGCTTCCTCCCGAGCTCCCGCTCGACGAGCCGGTGCCGAACAGTAGGCCGAAGAAGCCGGAGATTGCGCCGAAGAAATCGAACATGGGCGAGCCTTTCGCGAGGACGAATGCGGTCACGACAAGTGGCCGACTTGTGGTGGTGTTCAGAGAAGTTCCGTCGACATTGACGGCAAAGGCGTCGGACGAAGGCCGACTGCCGGATGAAATGTACGATTCGCCCCGGTTTGATACAAGTCTTTCCCGAGTAACAGTTACTTGAGGCTTAAATTATCGGGGGTGCCTGCCTGATCTGGGGTGCCCTGCCTGCTTGGGTGGGGCAACCAGGCAGGGCAGTGGTTGGCCGTCCCTCTCAATACCGACCTACGGCGAACCATCGGCGTTGAAACTACCCACAGTTCGTGACGTGCGCCACTTACGTACCGGTACCTTCGTTAGCCGAGGTCGGACGTTGCGGCGAAGGCGGTCGTCGACGTCCCCGCGGGGACGTGGTTCATCGAGAAATCGCGGTCCCGATCAGGGTTGACGACGCTTGCCAACAGGAGCATGGCGGCGACAAAGAGAACTCCTGCGGCGAGGTAGGCGATTCTCACGGGCAGGCGCGGGCGTCGATCTGAATTCGTGGACATTCACGTTCTCCATCGGTGCATGTTGGACGAACGCCTAGTTTAACGATCAACTAATGAAAGGGTGCGAACAGTGACGCAAGATACGAAAAGGCCCTCGATCTCGGGGGAAATCGAGGGCCTTTCCGGTCGAACGTCGGCGCCGCCAAGCACATAGCGTCACCGACCCACTATCGGTGTCGAGCGTGACCCCTCATGTCCGACCCCACTTCTCGACACTATCCAGTAACTTGCGACATTGTGGATGATTCGGACATTGTCGTTCGGATGGGGGAGATCCCGTCCGCAGCCCCTACTTTCGTCCGGCAGCCCATTTCATTCCCCAGTTGTAGGCCCGATCGAGATCTGACTGACTGCCGTTGATGTACTGAACTTCGCGCGTCACCGTCACGCCTTGACCTGAACTCTGGATGAGAGCGATCGCGCACAGTCGCTCCTGGTTGCTGGCGGAGTCGAGTCGCACTTCCACCTCCGGCCCGTTGGTGGGATACAAGGTGACGACGCCGTCCACCGCCGCCCAGTTGGGAGCGCCGTCGTAGATCATCGCGAAGATCAGGATTCGCCGGAAAGCGCTTGGGTCACCAAGATTGACGTGCATGTTCTCGCCGCCGGTGTTCGCACCACTGCGGTCGTCGCCGTCGAGGGAGATGTAGGGCGGAGAAGTCAGTGAACCGAAACTGTTACCCAAGGCCTGAACTACTCCCTTGGACCCGTCGGCAAGTTCGTAGAGGCATCCGAGGTCCAGGTCGACCGCACCAGAGCCTGCGCCGGCGAGCTTGGCGAGAAAACCGGTCTTCTTCGGTGGTGCCCCCTGTGACCAGTTGAGGTTCACGCGCATATTGCCTTGTCGTTCACCCGCCTTCGCGAGGTTGACCGTCGGCGCCGATTTTGTGAGCGTGATCTTGCTCAAGCTGACCGGCGCTTGCGACGGAGTGGACTCGCCGGAACGTCGGGTGTAGTCGATTGCCATCGTGATAGTCCTTGTCTGAACTCGAATGAGTCCGATCGTGTTACCCGTCGAGGAATCTCCACCGACGTGATCGGCGATCTCCGGCCATTGTCCCTCATGTCTGATTTCAACCCATGGGCATCAAACTTGCGGCGCCAACTTGCGGCAGACCAGCAGTTTGCTGATTACTGTGTCTGTGGGCAGACGCGACTCCGAAATAGGGTGGACGCACTGGTTGACACGGCAACGTCCAATTACGGAAGAATTGCTGAGTCGGACGTCCGATTCAATTGCGTCGTGGGAGCGGGAGGTAAGTGATGCCAGTCCTGTCGCTTCTGCAACCCCGCCAGAGAGAAAGACTGACGCCCGCCCAACGTGATGACGTAACTCGTGAGCAGATAGCCGTTACCTTCGGCGTGCTGCCATGGGCCGCTGCCGTCCACCTCGTCGTCACACTCGGGCTGACGTTGTATGTAATTCCCCCGGACGGCGGACCGCTGCCGCGTGTGTGGCCATTGCTGTCCGGCGTGATCGGGTTGGTGGGGATGTGCGTGGGTCTCGCCATTCATTTCAACCTGATCACACCCACGTACCGGATGTCCTACGCGTTTCTCGTCGTCGAATTTGCTGTAGTCGGGATCCTGTATTCCTCGCTCGCCCTGGTCCTGTACCCGATCCTGGACGATTCCGGCGATCTGATCCTGATAGCGGTCACCACATCGATCACCGGTGCCGGAGCCGTGGCCACCGCGATGTTGCGAGTGGTGGGGGTCACCTGGGTCCTGTCCAATCTGATAATCCTCGGGGTGGCATTCTGGCTTCAGCCGGGACCCGAGTTCGAACGAATTCTCATTGGAATGATCGCCTATGGCGCGGCTCTGATCGGCGGCACGATAGTGGTCTCGGGCAACCTGGAATCTCGCTATCGAGCTGAATTGAGCGCCGCGTCGGAACGATCGGTCGTGCAGATGCTTCTCGAAGACTTCGAAGGCAACGCCGGGGACTTCGTGTGGGAGACGGACCAGAAAGGCAAGTTCAACCGAATCCCGACGCGGCTCGCGGTCGAAGCGGGGCTGGACTCCACCGAGTTGCAGGGAACGGCGTGGCAGGACCTGTTCATGGAGTTGGGCACCCTACGGATCCCCGGCGGGATCGATGCGCTCATGGAGTTGCAGCAGGCCCGCCACACGAAGACCGCATTCGTCGACGTGCTCGTTCCGGTCCGAGTTCACGGTGAAATTCGGTGGTGGCAGATCTCCGGACGCCCGCGCCCCGGCCGTACACCCGACGAGTTCGTCTGGCGAGGAGTCGGTTCCGACGTCACGGAAGTAAAACTGCAGAGTGACGAGATCGTGCGGATGGGTCGTGTGGACGCACTCACCGGTATGCCGAACCGGCACAGCTTCTGGACCGAGCTCGAGCGACTGCTGCGCGAGCCGTACACAAGCGAAAGTGGTCTCGCGTTGGCCATGCTCGACCTCGACAACTTCAAGTCGGTCAACGACACACTGGGACACACCGTTGGCGACGCGGTTCTGCGAGAGGTCGCGGATCGCCTGTCCGAAGCCGGCGGGGTGTCACAGTTGTTCGCACGTCTGGGGGGAGACGAGTTCGCGGTTCTTTTCACCGATGTGGGTGACAGCTCACAAGTTCGTACTCTGCTCGGCCGCTACATCGAAACTCTGCACGAGCCGATCACAGTGGCCGGTACGCGGTTGGAGATCGGATGCAGCATCGGGTACTACCTCCCCGACGAGCTGCCGTCCTCCGCCGACGAGATGATGGGCGCTGCGGACCTGGCCTTGTTCGCGGCAAAGGAATCCGGGCGCGGGGCCGTACGTGAATATCGAGACTCGATGAAGTCCGTGGCCGATCGGCGGGCCCGCCTGCTCGAAGATCTGGGAAACACTGTCGCGGAGAAGGACCTCGAACTCGAGCTGTTGCCCAGGATCGACGTGGTTTCCCGCGAGATCGTGGCCGTGGAAGTCCGCGTGATCTGGCACAACGCCCGCCTCGGTGCCGTTACGTCCGCCGAATTCATGAGCGTCGCAGACGACACCGGTTTGGCGTACTCACTGGGGACTACCGTCTTCGAGTTGGCCTGCGAGGCGGCGTCCCGCCTTCCTGATCACCTGCGGGTAGCCGTCGCGGTATCGACGCGTCAGCTCGAATCGGATTCCTTTGTCGTCGCGATAGGGGACTCGCTTCGACGATCAGGTGTCAGTGCACATCAGCTCGAGCTCCAACTCAACGAATCATCGGCGATCACCGACGAGTCCAAGTTTGCGTTGCACGCCATCGCGGACATGGGAATCGCGCTGACCGTGGACGAGTTCGGCGCCGGATTCTCCTCGCTCGCATCACTGTCCGGCCTTCCGTTCACCCGAGTCCGGATAGAACGCTCCATTTCGGGTGCAGTGCCTGGTGGACGGTCGATCCTCGAAGCTGTCGTGGATCTGGTCGACGCATTGGGAATGGAGGTCGTCGTCTCGGGAGTCGACGGTGAGGAAGACTTGAAGTCCGTGGCCGCTGCAAGGGTGAGGACTGTTCAGGGATACATCGCCGGCGGAGCCATGTCGGTCGACGCGGTCGCAGCGGCGGTAGCAGGCCGACGTGGATGACCCGGCAGTACTCCGTAGGCGTCGCGTCGGGACGTCGGTGCGCAAACTCGGTCGCAGCGGCACGGAACAACACCTCTCGGATTACGATCGCCGTCGCCTACTCGATCGACGACTGCGGTTCACCGCGCGCGTACTGCCGTGGTCGTTTCTGACCGCGGCGGTTGCCTTGTCAGCGATCGTGGTGCTTCTGCCGGTGGATGCCGGATGGTTCACCTTCGCCTGGTCGAGCGTCATGCTGTTGTCGAGCGCTGGATTCAGTGTGTATTGGCTCCGGCGCTCGCGTCTCGGCGTCTCCGAGTCCCAGGCCACCGAACTGGTGGTACTCACAGTCGAAATCATTGTCTGGGGAGTGCTCCTGGCGTGCTTGGCTCTCGTTCTCTTTCCGATGCTCGATCCTCGTGACGAGTTGGTACTGAGCTCGACCTTGATCGGTGGGATCGCGGTCGGCGTGTTTCCCACCATGATGTTTCGCGGAATCACTGTGGTCTGGATCAGCCTGGTGGGAGTCGGGTTGGCCGGGGCGTTCTGGACGGAACCGGGCACATCGCGTTTCGTGCTGATCGGGGTGCTGGTCGTCTTTGTAGGTTCGCTCTACAGCGGAACTTTGCTGTTGGCCAAACTTTTCGAGAGACGGCTACGCGCCGAACTCATAGCCGAGGACGAACGAGATCTCGTCGAGTTGTTGCTCAACGATCTCGAAGACGGAGCACAGGATTGGCTCTGGGAGACCGATTCGCGCGGTATCGCCAGTACCGTGTCGTATCGATTCGCCGAGCAGGTCGGTTTGCCGGCAGCACAGATTCGGGGCCGCACAATGCACGAGATCCTGATCGGGATCGGCGCGTCCCGAACAGATGTGGGCAGGAAGTCCCTTGATCTCCTCGCCGCGAATTTTCAAGCCGGGACGGCGTTTCGGGACCTCACCATGCAGGTCGTCGTTCGGGGCGATACTCGCTGGTGGTCGATGTCAGGTCACCCGGGCAGTGGCGATGGGGCGACCTACGGGTGGCGCGGTGTCGGATCCGATATCACGCACTCGTATCACCAGCGCCAGAACATCTTGCGATTGGCAGAGATCGATTCGTTGACCGGGCTCAGAAATCGGTACAGCTTCAACGCTCAACTGTCTTCGCGGATTCGGGACGGACACAGGGTGTGGCTGGCAATTCTGGATCTGGACAACTTCAAGTCGATCAACGACCGGTTGGGACACCACATCGGAGACGACGTGCTTCGCGATGTTGCCGGCAGACTGCACAGCGTTCTGCGATCGAACGAGATCTGTGGCCGACTGGGGGGTGACGAGTTCGCCATCGCCTTCGACGACGTAGCCTTCGACGACATCGGGAGTGCAGATGAGGTGGAGAAGAGATTCCAAACGATTCTCGACTCATTCGAACGACCATTTTCACTGGTCGGCAACCAGATTCGCATTCGTGCCAGCCTGGGGTACGGCTCGATGCCCGACGACGCCGACAGCCTCGAAGGCCTGGTGATTGTCGCGGACCTCGCGCTTTACCACGCAAAGGAGAGCGGTCGGAACCAGATTCGCGCCTTCGATGCGACTTTGCGGGATCGTGCGACGGGTAGGGCCAGGGCATTGTTGGATCTTCGTCGTGCGTTGATCGACGAAGAGTTCGAGTTGGTTTATCAGCCACAGGTCTCGGCCGCGACGGGAGTTGTCGTCGGGTTCGAGGCTCTGCTGCGGTGGAACCATCCGACTTCAGGTCTCGTCTCGCCGGGAGACTTCATTTCGGTCGCCGAGGAAACCGGCTTGATCGTGCCGATCGGTGCAGGTGTTCTGAGGGCTGCCTGCACGGCGGCGACAACGTGGCCGGAGGACATTCGGGTTGCCGTCAATGTTTCTCAGGTGCAACTGCGTTCGAGTCGATACGTCGACTCGGTACGCCGGACACTGATCGAGGTGAACCTCCACCCCAGCCGACTCGAGATCGAGGTGACCGAATCGTTGGTCATCGACGACGCCGACCGAGATGTGTTGGTACAGCTCTCGGCGCTCGGCATCGCCATTGCGATGGACGACTTCGGCACAGGGTTCTCCTCGGTTGCCAGCTTGGCCCGGCTGCCGCTCGATCGGTTGAAGATCGATCGGGCGTTCGTCGCACCGCTGGACGCGGATCCCTCGAATTCGAGGTTCGCTGTCTTGCGAGCCGTCATCGCGATTGCCAAGTCTCTGGGGCTGGACACCGTCGCCGAGGGCGTGGAGACGGAGAGGCAGCGCGCGATAGTGACCGAGTGCGGATGTGACGTGATCCAGGGGTACCTCGAGGGAATGCCGATACGGGCAGCCGAGATTCCGCGCTATTTGAATGGGCGACTCGGCGGTTCGAGCAGGTGGGGTGTCGCGGCTACCACTGAGTGAGAACTTTGCGCCCGTTTTGCCGTTCGATGTGTGACGGTACGCCGAAGTGCTTCACATCGAACTGCAGAAGGGTGTCTTCGTGGTGGTCGGATCGGCGTACTCCCCAGGGCCGATGTTGGTGGGTAAGAAGGCAGTGGTCACAGGCGGTTCCCAGGGAATCGGCGCAGCGATTGTTCGAGCATTTGCATCGCATGGCGCGTCAATTCTGGTTGTCGACGTGGCTCCTCTTGGCGACGTCGAATTCGACTCGGCTGCAGGTGGTTCGATCAACTATCTCGAGTACGACGTGCGGACGCGGGAAGTCCCCGTCGCGTTGACCGAGTTCGCCCCGGACGTCCTTGTGAACAATGTGGGTCATTTCCTGAACCCGCCGACAGAGTTCACCGGTACGGATCCCGGTTTCTGGTCCGAGGCCGGCAGCATCAATTTCGATCACGTCGTGCGTCTGACCCATGCCCTGCTTCCCGGCTTGATCGACCGCGGTTTGGGTGGATCGATCGTGAACCTGACGACGGTGGAGGCGCATCGAGCGATCCCGGGCCACACGATGTACTCGGCATACAAGGCCGCGCTGACACAGTTCACCAGGAGCCTTGGTGTGGAGATCGGTCGAACCGGAGTGCGCGTCAACGCCATTGCCCCGGATCTGATCGAGTCGGTACAGGTGCCGTATCGCACGATCGTTCCCGCCGACGACTGGGACAAGTGGCCGGGGTGGGCACCGTTGGGCGGACCGGGCCAGCCGGTCGACATTGCCGGCCCCGCACTGTTCCTGGCTTCCGACCTGGCGAGATACATCACCGGAACCGTGATCCACGTCGACGGCGGCTCGCACGCTGCCGGAGGCTGGTTCCCCACAGAAGAGGGTGGCTGGACCAACCGGCCCCGAAAGGCTTGACACATGACAACTTTCAGTCTGAACGTTCCCAACTTCGGCACCACTCTCGCGGAGGACTCCTACGCGAAACTCGTGCAGGTCTGTCAGAACGCGGAAGCTGCCGGCTTCGACCGGGTCCTCGTCACCGATCACGTGGTGATGGGCTCGGACAACTCGGCGTACACGTGGTCGGCGTTCCCCACCGAGCCCGACGCCAACTGGCTCGAGCCGCTGACCGTCCTGGCTTTTGTTGCCGGACAGACGAAGACAATTCGCTTGGGGACCGGAATCGTCATCGCGGCGCTGCGCGGGGGAGCGGTACTGGCCAAGACGGCCGCGACACTCGATCTGCTCTCCGGGGGCCGACTCGACCTGGGCGTCGGAACAGGTTGGCAGGAACGTGAATACGAGGCGGCAGGTATGGACTTCGGTAAAAGGGGACCACTGCTCGACGACACTCTCGCAGTGTGCCGGGCCCTGTGGAGTTCGGCGCCGGCGAGCATCGACACCCCTCGTCTGAAGTTCGACGACGTGTACTGCGCGCCCCGTCCGGCCGCTGGAATCCCGATCTGGGTGTCCGGTTCGCTCTCCAAGGCCGTTGTACGACGCGTTGCAACCTGGGGTGACGGGTGGATTCCGATCATGGGTGCCGCGGACGACGACCTACGTGAAGGGATCGACGTCATCGGCAAAGCGATGGCGGATCTCGGACGCGATCCAGCGGAATTGCAGGTCCGTGGGCGACTGACCGTCGTACGCGGGTCCGACGGTTCGATCGACCTCCCGGCGACGATGATCGGCGCCGAGCAGCTGCTCGAATCCGGTGCCACCGATGTGCTGGTCGCGCTGGCGGCAGTAGACCCGGATCCGGATGCGGCGATGGCAGAGTTCGGCGAGCTGGTGGCGGCCTTCGCAAAGGTGACCCGCTGACGATTGCGTCGAGGCGGTAGTTCTATCGTGCGAAGTGTTGTAGTGCAGCCTGATCGAGGAGAGAACACATGACCGAGAGCATCGTCGTGGATACGAGCCTGGAAGCGTTGCTCGACGCCCGGATCAGCTGCCGCGCCTACGAGGACCGTCAGGTGCCACGTGAGGTGATCGAGGAGATCCTTCGGCTGGCGCAGAAGACGCCGTCGTGGTGCAACACGCAACCGTGGCAGGTCGCGATCACCGAAGGGGAGGGCACCGAGCGATTCCGCGCCGGCCTCGGTGAGTACGTGATGGCCAACGCCCAGGAGTCGGACTTCGAGTTCCCGCGCGCGTACCAGGGCATCTACAAGTCGCGTCGGTTCGACTGCGCGATGGCGCTGTATTCGAGCGTCGGAATCGAGCACGGTGACCGCGCCGGATCCGCGGCACAGACGATGAAGAATTTCGAGCTCTTCGGCGCTCCCCACGTCGCGATCATCACCACCGACGAGGCATTGGGCACCTACGGCGCAGTCGACTGCGGGTTGTACGTGAACAGCTTCCTGCTCGCGGCCCAGAGTCTGGGGGTCGCCACCATTCCGCAGGCGGCGCTCGCGGGCAGCTCCAAGTTCATTCACGAGCATTTCGGTATCGACGACACTCGCAAGGTTGTCTGCGCGATCTCGTTCGGATACCCCGACGCCGACCACCCGGTGAACGGATTCCGCACCGAACGCGAAACCGTCGACAACGTCGTGCAGTGGATGTCGAACTGACAGGGATGTCGAACTGATCACCTGCTGGTCGGGGGATTGAGTGTTGCGTAGTTCCACCTGAAAGACTGGTGGCATGTCCGACACACCCGAACTGTTCGATCGTCTGCGCCGATTCCCCGATGTCGAGGCACCCAATCTCTTTGCCGTCGATGCGGCTGATCGTCTGATCCTCGACGAGGCCGCCGACGCTCTTGCCGCGGCACCGGCTGGCACCGTCGTCGTGATCGGCGATCACTACGGTGCGCTGACTGCCGGTGTTGCGCTCGTGCACGGAATCGCCGCCGTGCGCGTTCACCAGGATCCGCTCACCGGAGAGCTGGCCCTCGCGAACAATGCGCGCGAACTCGGATTCAGTGACGCCTTCACCTCGCACGGACTGGACGAGGAGTTGCTCAGCGGCGCCCGCGTCGTGCTTATGCAATTGCCGCGTAGCCTCGCCGAACTTGCCGAGATCGCCCAGCTGATCGCGCTTCACGCCGACCCGGCGGTTCGTGTCTTCGCCGGTGGGCGTGACAAGCACATCACCCCGGCGATGAACAAGGTTCTCGGCGAATCGTTTTCCGACGTCAGCGCCTCGCGTGGGCGTCAGAAGTCCCGCGTACTCAAGGCTTCGGAACCGAAGCCCGATGTTGCTATCACGTTCCCGGTGACCGAACGCCTCGACGAATTCGACCTCGACGTCGTTGCTCACGGCGCAGTGTTTGCCGGTGCGAGCCTGGACATCGGCACCCGGTTGCTCCTGGAGAACCTCGGAAAGATTGCGGTCGATCCGCTGAGCGACGTGATCGATCTGGGTTGTGGCAGCGGCATTCTCGCGGCGGCGATCGCGCGGAAGTTCCCGGACGTGCACGTGATCGCAACGGATCAGTCCTCGGCAGCCGTCGCTTCGGCTCTGGCGACCGCGTCCGCAAATGGCGTCGGCGATCGAGTGAGCGGCCTGCGCGACGACGCCGTGAGTTCGTTGCCCAGTGCGAGCGCGGATCTGGTTCTGTTGAACCCGCCGTTCCACGTCGGCGCGGCGGTCCACACCGGCGGAGCACTCAAGATGTTCGAAGCTGCCGGCCGTGTCCTGCGTCCCGGTGGCGAGTTGTGGACTGTTCACAACGCGCATCTGGGGTATCGCGAACCGTTGAAAGCCGCGGTGGGTCCGAGCGAGGCGATGGCGAAGAACGCGAAGTTCATCGTGATGAAGTCGGTCAAACCGTCCTAGTATCGAAAAGGGACGAGTGTCGAAGAGTGTTGATCTTCCGGAAATGCGCCGGGAACTACAACCGAAGCTTCGACGTTGTAAATTACGAGTGCTTTACTTTTAGTCAGGTACACGGACCGTGTCGGAAACTCGGATCCGTCCGGCGAACCCGCGACGCACCCGTCGTAGGCCACCACGATGAAGGGATGATCACGGTGCGCACCACCAGCAACCCGGTGTTCCGCAATCTGCCCAAGCAAGAGGGCAACGGATACGCCTCGTTCGGATCTGCGACGGCGGGCGCCTCGCAGGCAACCCAGCAGTTCGGTCAGCCGCAGTACGCTCCGGCCGAGCCGTACCAGACCGGTCCCACCTCGCGGGCCATGACGATCGACGACGTCGTCACCAAGACGGGCATCACGCTCGGTGTGCTGACGATCTCGGCACTGGTGTCGTACTTCCTGGTCAACAACAACGTCGACCTCGCTACCCCGCTGGTCATCGGCGGCGGTCTCGTCGGCCTCGTTCTGGTTCTGGTCGCTACGTTCGGCCGCAAGATGGACAACCCGGCAATCGTGTTGGCGTACGCCGTCGCCGAGGGTCTGTTCCTCGGTGCGCTGTCGTTCATGTTCACTGATATTCAATTCGGTGGCGTCGGCGGATCCGCACTGATCGCGCAAGCAGTCCTCGGAACGTTCGGCGTGTTCTTCGGCATGCTGGTCGTCTACAAGACCGGTGCGATCCGGGTGACACCGCGTCTGACGCGAATGATCATCGGCGCGTTGATCGGCGTTGTCGTTCTGGCCCTCGGTAACCTCGTCGCGAGCTTCTTCGTCGAGGGCGGACTGGGACTGCGTGACGGCGGAACGCTCGCCATCATCTTCAGCCTCGTCTGCATCGGCATCGCAGCCTTCAGCTTCCTGCTCGACTTCGACGCCGCTGATCAGCTGATCCGCGCACAGGCGCCCGAGAAGGCAGCCTGGGGCGTCGCATTCGGCCTCACCGTCACCTTGGTCTGGCTGTACGTCGAGATCCTGCGTCTGCTGAGCTACTTCAACAACGACTAGTTCTCGAGTCGATCCGTAACACGAAGAAGGGCCCCGCGAGGGGCCCTTCTTTTGTCGTCTGTGGACGGTTACGGTGCTTGGATACCTAGCAACTGCTTGGTTTGGAACGAAGGGGAGCGAATGTCGACAAACACCTCTGAACCCATCCTGGTCGCGGATGCCGGAGCAGTGCGAACGCTGACCTTCAATAATCCGAGTCGCCTGAACGCATTTGATGCAGCCGGTTTTCGAGCGTTCACCAAGGCGCTCGACGACGCGGCGTCGGACGAAGCCGTGGCCGTGGTGATCGTCGAGGGTGCAGGCAAGGCATTTTCCAGTGGCGTCGACCTACGCGCACTCGCCGAACCAGGCGCAGACAACGCCGACTTCGGCCACGCATTCGCGCCGCTGATCGTCGCGCTGGTGGAGTTCCCGAAGCCATTGATCGCCGCGGTACACGGCGCTGCCGTCGGCATCGGCCTGACCATGCTGCTTTACTGCGACGTCGTCTACGTTGCCGAGGACGCACGTCTGCGGGCACCGTTCACTTCGCTGGGTACCGCTCCCGAAGCTGCCAGTAGTTGGTTGCTGCCCAAGGTGATCGGAACGCAGCGAGCCGCCGAGCTGATCCTGTCGGCCCGGTGGCTCAGCGGCGTCGAAGCGGCCGACTACGGACTGGCGAACGTGGCCGTACCGGCCGAAGAGGTTCACATCCGTGCTCGGGAGAGCGCCGAGCAGATTGCCGCCAACGTCGGACCGGCAGTTCTTGCCGCCAAACGACTGCTCCGTCACGGATGGGCGGACGAAGCTCGCGCTGCCGTGCAGCGTGAGGACGACGCTGCGCGAGAGTTGATTCGCGAGTTGGGGAGTTTTGCTCGGAAGTTCACGACTACCTGAAACCCGACCACACGAAAGCGGCCGCCCGGCAGAAGCCGGGCGGCCGCTTTCGACGTGCTCAGGGGATCAGCTGAGGCGCTCGATCACCATTGCCATGCCCTGTCCGCCGCCGACACACATGGTCTCGACGCCGAAGGTCTTGTCCTGCTCCTGCAGGTTGTTGATCAGGGTGTTGGTGATACGGGCACCGGTCATACCGAAGGGGTGACCCAGCGCGATCGCGCCACCGGAGATGTTGAGCTTGTCCTCTTCGATGCCCAGTTCGCGAGCGGATCCGAGGACCTGCACTGCGAATGCCTCGTTGATCTCGAACAGGTCGATGTCGGAGATCGACTTGCCGGCGATCTTCAGGGCGTTCTTGACGGCCTGGATCGGGCCGAGGCCCATGATCTCGGGGGACAGGCCCGAGACGCCGGTGGAGACGATGCGAGCGAGCGGGGTCAGGCCGAGTGCCTTTGCCTTGGTGTCGGACATGATCACCAGTGCGGCTGCGCCGTCGTTGAGCGGGCAGGCATTGCCGGCGGTGACGGTGCCGTCGGGGCGGAAGACGGGCTTGAGGCCGCTGATGCCCTCGTAGGTGGTGCCGGCGCGGGGGCCGTCGTCCTTGGAGACGACGGTGCCGTCGGCGAGCGTGACGGGCGTGATCTCACGCTCGAAGAAGCCGCGAGCGATGGCTTCCTCGGCGCGGTTCTGACTGCGAACTGCCCAGCGGTCCTGGTCTTCGCGGGTGATTCCGGTGGCGGAAGCGACGTTCTCCGCGGTCTGGCCCATGCCCAGGTACACGTCGGGGATCAGGCCCTCTTCGCGAGGATCGGTCCAGGCGACTCCACCTTCGGCGAGCTTGGCGCTACGGGCCTGCGCTGCGTCGAAGAGCGGGTTCTTGGTGTTGGGGAGGCCGTCGGCGTTGCCGGTGATGAAGCTGGAGACGGACTCGACGCCGGCGGAGATGAAGACGTCGCCCTCGCCTGCGCGGATGGCGTGCAGCGCCATGCGGGTGGTCTGCAGCGAGGAGGAACAGTAACGGTTGACCGTGACACCGGGGAGGAAGTCGTAGCCGAGCTGGACGGCGACGACGCGGGCGATGTTGAAGCCCGACTGACCGGCGGGCTGGCCGCAACCGAGCATGAGGTCGTCGATCTCGGTGGGGTCGAGCTCGGGGATCTTTGCCAACGCGGCGGCAACCATCTGAGTTGCGAGGTCATCCGGGCGGATGTCCTTGAGCGAACCCTTCATTGCGCGGCCGATGGGCGACCGTACTGCTGAGACGATTACTGCCTCGGGCATGAAAACTCCTTTTGTGTACTGCTCGAGGGCGGCTTGAAACGCCGTCGAGCAGGGCAAGTTGAATGCAGCTTCGACTTACAATTTACGTTGCCGCTCCCAGATGGTGGTCACGCAGTCTCACTCAGTTGACGTCGGGGCGCTGACCTGCAGGTTTGGTGCGTCTCGCGAAGGCTTTCCACTGGGTTGCCGCCGCCGTCAGTCGGGCCGCGACGGTGCGGGCTTGCGCCGCCTCTGAAACGTGGGGGAGCTCGGGTAGCGGGCCACCCTGCCATTCACCCAGAGCCGACGCGAGAACCGGGACGATCTGCTTCGCCGCGAGTTCGTATCCGGCCGCGGACGGATGGAAACGGTCGGCCGAGAACATCGTGTCGGGCGAGGCCAGGAATTCCTTGGCCAGCAGGTCGGCCAGTGGAACGGGATGACCCCCGGCGTTTCTGGTCGCGGCCGCCTGGGCGAGTGCGAGGCGATGGCCCCATTCGCGCACCACGGAGCGCAGAGGTTGCGGGATCGCCGTGACCACCCCCAGATCCGGGCAGGTGCCGACAACAACGACGGCGCCGCTCTCGCGTAAGCGTCGAACCGCGTCGCCGAGGCGTTTAGCCGACGCGTGAATCGCGTTCTTGGCGGTGACGTCGTTGGCGCCGATCAGGATCACCGCAGCGTCCGGGGGAGGACCGGCGACGAACATGGCGTCGACTTGCCCACTCAACCCGCGGGAGGTGGCGCCCCCGATGGCCTTGGTGCTCAAACGGATTCGCTTCCCGGTTTCACTCGCAAGCAGCTTCGCGACCTGAACACCCGGTACTTCCGAGGCCGTCAGCGCGCCGACGCCGGCCGCAGAGGAATCGCCGAAGATCATCAAGTGGAGATCGAAGGGCACGGCCCGCCACCAGAGTTCCGGGTTGTCGGCGCCGGGTGCGTACACCCCGTCCGCCTCGGGTGGCTTGGCGATATTGCGACCGATCACCCCGCGGGCCGCCCCCGCCTGCGACATCAGATAGTTGTAGCCCAACCAGGAGAGCGTGCCTGCACTCGATCCGGCCACCACCGTGGCCACCGACGCTTTCAGTCCGGTTCGACTCACACTTGCCAATCTAGCCGGATTGCACCACCTTCGCCCGACGTCCGCGCGCACCGTTTTCTTTCATCTGGGAACATGGACGAATGCGCATCGCGGAACACGTCGTCGACCTCATCGGCAACACCCCACTCGTCAAGCTCACGTCCGTCACGGGCGAAAACTTCGGCACGGTGGCAGCCAAGGTCGAATACCTCAACCCTGGCGGTAGCTCCAAGGACCGCATCGCCGTCAAGATGATCGACGCAGCCGAGGCTTCGGGTGAACTGAAGCCGGGCGGCACCATCGTCGAGCCGACTTCGGGCAACACCGGAATCGGCTTGGCGCTCGTGGCGCAAAAGCGTGGATACAAGTGCGTTTTCGTCTGCCCAGACAAGGTCAGCGAAGACAAGCGCAACGTCCTGCGCGCCTACGGCGCCGAGGTGGTCGTGTGCCCCACGGCCGTCGCGCCGGACAACCCGAACAGCTACTACAGCGTCTCCGACCGCCTCACCCGTGAGATCCCCGGCGCCTGGAAGCCCAACCAGTACTCCAACCCGGGCGGACCGGAGAGCCACTACGAGACCACCGGCCCCGAGATCTGGGCCGACACCGACGGCAAGATCACGCACTTCGTCGCGGGCGTCGGCACCGGCGGCACCATCACCGGCACCGGCCGCTACCTCAAGGAAGTTTCGGGCGGCAAGGTCAAGGTCATCGGCGCAGACCCCGAGGGCTCCGTCTACTCCGGCGGCACCGGTCGTCCGTATCTGGTCGAAGGCGTCGGCGAAGACTTCTGGCCGTCGGCATACGACCCGTCCATCCCGGACGAGATCATCGCCGTCTCGGATGCCGATTCCTTCGAGATGACGCGTCGCCTCGCCCGCGAGGAGGGACTGCTGGTCGGCGGTTCCTGCGGTATGGCCGTCGTCGCTGCCCTCGAAGTAGCCAAGCGTGAGGGCCCCGACGCCCTGATCGTCGTCCTCCTCCCGGACGGTGGCCGCGGCTACCTGTCCAAGATCTTCAACGATCAGTGGATGGCGTCGTACGGATTCCTGCGCACCCCACTCGACGGCAAGACCAACGTCCCCACCGTCGGCGACGTTCTGCGTGGCAAGTCGGGCGAGCTGCCGGACCTCGTTCACACCCACCCGTCGGAGACCCTGCGCGATGCGATCGAGATCCTGCGCGAGTACGGCGTGTCCCAGATGCCCGTCGTGGGTGCGGAACCGCCGGTCATGGCAGGCGAGGTCGCCGGAAGTGTGTCCGAGCGGGATCTGCTGAGCGCGGTCTTCGAAGGCCGTGCGCACCTTGCGGATTCCGTCGAGAAGCACATGAGCAAGCCGTTCCCGCTCATCGGTTCCGGCGAGCCGGTCTCGGCTGCCACGAAGGCGCTCGGGGACACCGACGCACTCATGGTCGTCGACGACGGCAAGCCGGTCGGTGTCATCACGCGCCACGATCTCCTGGGTTTCCTGAGTTCGGATTCCTGAGTTCGGATTCCTGCGCCGGCACCGGCGCCATTAGGCTGGGGACCATGAGTGAGCAACGCAGCAAGGCCGACAACATCAGCTGGCAGGGTTTCTCCACGAAAGCGGTGCATGCGGGTTACGAACCCGATCCGCTGACCGGTGCGGTCAACGTGCCGATCTACGCGAGTTCCACCTTCGCCCAGGACGGCGTCGGTGGAATGCGCAGTGGCTTCGAGTACGCGCGAACGGGTAACCCCACCCGTCGCCCACTCGAGGCGAACCTCGCCGCGCTCGAATCCGGAACCTACGGCCGAGCGTTCAGTTCGGGAATGGCGGCCACCGACTGCCTGCTCCGTTCGGTACTTCGACCCGGCGATCACCTGGTCATCCCCGACGACGCGTACGGCGGAACCTTCCGCCTCATCGACAAGGTCTTCACGCAGTGGGGGATCGAGTACACCCCGGCTCCGGTGTCCGACGTCGATGCGGTGCGCGCGGCGATGAAGTCCAACACCAAGCTGGTCTGGGTCGAGACGCCCACGAACCCGCTGCTCAATATCGGTGACATCGAGCTCCTTGCCGAGGTCGCCCACGAGGGCAACGCAAAGATCGTGGTGGACAACACCTTCGCCTCGCCGTACCTGCAGCAGCCGCTGCAGCTCGGTGCCGACATCGCGCTGCACTCCACGACCAAGTACATCGGCGGACACTCCGACGTGGTCGGTGGCGCTCTCGTCTGCAACGACGAAGAACTGGACACCGCGTTTGCCTTCCTGCAGAACGGATCCGGCGGCGTTCCCGGCCCCTTCGACGCGTTCCTGACGTTGCGCGGAATCAAGACACTGGCGCTGCGCATGGAGCGTCACAGTGACAACGCGGAGAAGGTCGTCGAATTGCTCGACGGCCACCCCGCGGTTGCCAGCGTCATCTACCCCGGATTGGCTTCGCATCCGTCGCACAAGGTCGCGGCCAAGCAGATGCGACGCTTCGGCGGCATGATCTCCGTCCGTCTCAAGGGCGGCAAGGCGGCAGCTCTCGACCTGTGCTCGCGCACCGAGATCTTCACGCTGGCAGAATCTCTCGGCGGAGTCGAATCCCTCATCGAATTCCCCGGTGCGATGACCCACGCCTCGACGGCCGGTTCCGCTCTCGAGGTTCCCGACGATCTGGTTCGCCTGTCGGTCGGCATCGAAGACGCCTCCGATCTGGTCGGCGACATCGAGCAAGCGCTGTCCTGATCTTCGCTCTACAGTAATTCGACTTCGAATCTGCAGTGCGCCTTCACACCTCACGAGGGTGTGGAGGCGCACTTTCTGGAGGCATGCGTGAATCTCGAACAGATAAAGGCTGCACAGCAACTGCTCGCCCCGGTCATGCGACGCACCCCGGTCGTGGCCTCGCGAGTGTTGTCCGAAACCACCGGCTTCGCCGTGAGTTTGAAATGTGAAAATCTGCAGCGCACCGGCTCTTTCAAACCGCGCGGTGCGTACAACCGCATTGCCAATCTTTCCGCAGAGGAACGGGCAGCGGGCGTGGTGGCGGCCAGTGCCGGTAACCATGCGCAGGGAGTTGCCTGGTCTGCAACAGAATTGGGAATCAAGTCGACCGTCTTCATGCCGACGGGTGCGCCGCTGCCGAAGTTGGTGGCCACCAAGGCATATGGAGCTCAGGTCCACCTGCACGGTTCGACTGTCGACGAAGCGCTCGTGGCCGCTCGCGAATTCGCGGACCGAACCGGAGCAGTTCTGGTCCACCCGTTCGACCACGAGGACGTCGTGGCGGGGCAGGGGACTGTGGGGCTCGAAATCCTCGAGCAACTGCCTGAGGTCGGCACGATCCTCGTTCCCACCGGCGGCGGCGGTTTGATCGCGGGAGTGGCTGCAGCCGTCAAAGCTGTGCGCCCGCAGGTCCGCATCGTCGGAGTGCAAGCCGAGACCGCGGCTGCCTGGCCGGCGTCGTTGGCAGCCGGGAAGCCGACCGCCTTGGCGTCGATGTCCACGATGGCAGACGGTATCGCCGTTGGCTGCCCGGGCGAGGTTCCGTTCGCCGAAGTTGCCGCCCATGTCGACGCCGTGGTGACGGTCAGCGAGGAAGCGCTGTCCAAGGCGCTCCTGCTGTGCCTCGAACGCGCCAAGCTCATCGTCGAACCGGCCGGCGTCGCGGCCGTCGCGGCCTTGATGACCTGCACTCCGGAGGAGCTGGGACTGACAGGGCCGGTGTGCGCCGTGCTTTCCGGCGGCAACATCGATCCGCTACTTCTCACGCACGTCATCTCGCACGGTCTGCGAGCGGCCGGACGGTTCCTCGGCGTTCACATCACCATCGACGATCGGCCGGGCGCACTGGTCTCGTTGCTCGAAGTGGTTCGAGCGAACGGCGCCAGCGTGGTCGATGTCATCCATTCCCGTACCGGTGGCGAACTTGCACTCGACGAAGTGGAAGTCTTCCTCACCGTCGAGACGCGTGGTCCGGACAACAAGGCGGAACTTCTGACGGCCTTCGACCGCGCCGGTTACGCAGTACGACTGCAGAACTGAGGCGAGTTACTCGTCAGGCCAGCCGCCCAGAACCGTCACGCGGTACTCCTGGTCGACCAGCCTGGCGGGTACGTCGAGTTGATGTAGCCAGTCGATGGCCGAACCGCCCATGCCGACCGCAACCCGACTGAATGCGGCGGCCTGGGCGCAGGAGGATGCAATCACCGACACCGTGCGCCACATCGGCGTCGCCGTCGATTCGCGGTGCAGTGGCTTGACGGTGCTGGCCGTGGCGATCCCGCAGTCGGACGGAAGTGCTACCTGGCAGGTCGGGTCGCCGGGCAGGTCTTGCACCTGAATCTGCCAGCCGTCTTCCGGCGCCGGGCCGGCAACCGCGATGTCCCCGCCGAGGCCGACCAGCACGCCACACCCGAGAAGAGTCGCAGTGGACGCGGCACAGTGGTCCGCTGAACTGGCGCGGGCCGTCGCGGACAGATCGAGAACGACGTCGTCCGGGCTGTACACGCGGTTGTTCTCGACGCGAATCTTCCACCAGGAGTGAGGGTCTGCCGACCCGGCCGTCGGCGTGAGTTTGCCGTCGGTCAGTCGTGCGACAGCCAACGCGTCTTCGAGGAAGTGCGCGAACATCGGGGTCACGGCGACGCCGTCGACGTTGCTCGCGGCGCTGACATAGGTACGAATCTCGGAGTCGGCACGATCTCGATTGGTGGCGGCGTCGGCAGCGGTGAGGTACCCGCGAACCAGGCTGGCCGCGGAGGGAAGGACTTCAGGGTCGGTGACGACGACCCGGGCCTGAACCCCCCACGTGAGCCACTCGGAGGCCGAGCGCGGAGTACTCACGAACCGTTGGAGACGGCGTCCGGGGATCCGAATCCGGCGACCACGACGGGCCGCTTCGCTACGGGATTCTTGGTGTGAGAAGCCGACGTGTCCGGCGCGAGTGCCGTGGCAGTGGGAGAAGAAACGAGTGAAAGTCCGCCGCTTGCGAGTGCTCCCGCCACAGCCGTGGCTGCGAGGGCGAGGCGAACGGGTCGATACACCGTAGTGCGTCCCCGGGCGGGTCGTGGCCGATCGTCGCTCATGGACTCAGCTTGCACGCCGAACCTGAGAAAAGCCTTGGCGTCTGTAGTCATTTGCGTAACGCCCGCCGAGATAAATGAGACATTGGTTACAGGAGTCGCGAGACTGAGCCTTGTCGAATGCATGTTCGAAAGAGTAGATGTTCGCACCGACAAGTTTCGGGTACGACCACGTACATGGATTTTCAGAGGTTTATCGGAGGTTCGGATGGCAGTCGGTGTCCTGGCGATCGCTGTGTCGATCGGCACCGCACTGGGCGTGATGAGTGGAACTCTCGGAGCGCCCGCACAAGTCGAGAAGAACGAGTCTTCGAATGCTGCAGTCTCACTTGCAGCCTGGAACGGACCGGCACGAACTCAGGACACACCTGAGGGAATCGTGCCTTCCGTACCCTCCAACTTTCCGGGAGCGACATTGGCGCCCGTGGGAGCGGTGGCAGTGTTCGCGCCGTGGATCAAAAAGGCCGGTGCTCTGTGCTCGGAGATCACGCCCGCGGTGATCGCCTCGCTGTACTCGGTCGAGAACGGATTCAAGTACGGACCCGATACCGACATCTCACCGGAAGGTGGGCGCGGGCCTGGCCGCTTCACCACCGCAGCGTGGACGGCATACGGCAAGGACGGTGACGGCGACGGAAAGATGGACATCCTGGGCGTTGCCGATCCGGTGATGACAACCGGATACCGGTTGTGCGATCTCGTGAAGCAAGCGCAGTCCTGGCAGAAGTCCGGTGAGGTCGAGGGCGATACCGTCGACCTCGCGCTCGCTGCCTACGACGTCGGGCCGGACGCAGTTCGCGAAGCGGGCGGCGTTCCGGCAGACAAGTCGGGCGAGGTTCCTGCGGAGCAGGCGGTCGCCGCTCCGTTCGTCGCCCAGATCAAATCGTTGCAGGACTCGTTCGCCCTGATGCTTGCGCCCTTCGACTACAACAACCTCGCCGCAGCGGTGGGCGGCGTCGTCGAGGCCGGTCTGAAGTTTCTCGGATTGCCGTACGTGTGGGGTGGCGGAAACATCAACGGGCCGTCGATGGGCGGGTTCGACTGCTCGGGGCTGACGTCGTACGCGATCCACGCGGCCACCGGGGTGACTCTGCCCCGGACCTCGGAGACGCAGTGGGGTGTCGGCGTCGAGATCCCGCTGGATCAGGCGCAGCCCGGTGACCTGTTGTTCGGCAACTGGCAGGCAGGCGGCCCCGGCCACGTGGCGATCTACGTCGGCAACGGTCAGATGCTTCACGCACCCACGTTCGGCGACGTGGTGAAGGTCGGCCCGATCTTCGCCGGCATGAAGGCTCGCCGCGTGGTGTGAGTGGGCAGGAAACGGCGAGCGTCGACAGAGCAAGAAGCGGGGGGGGGGCGGGGGGGGGGGGGGGGGGTGGTGGGTGTGGGGAAACCACAAAAAAAAAGGGTGGGGGCCCCCACCACAACCACGACCCAAAAAGGGAGACAGGTGGGCGGG
>NZ_JAMSKS010000040.1:0-16811 GCF_024436645.1 Rhodococcus sp. T9N
CACCAGCGGGGAGAACTACTGGCCGCCTACGGGGAGAACTTCGTGGCCATTGACAGTGCAAGTCAGTGCCGGGGTCGGCAACCAGCCGCCGATCGAGATCGAATGCCGTGGTCGAGTGGTACAACTCCGGCCGGGCGCGACTGTCCGACTGACCTAGTCATCGAGATTGTAGATTTCGCCCCTGGAAGCGTTGCTCACTGAAGGACGAAACGAGCCGGCGATCGATTGTGGTGCACACGCCGGGCGTCACGGATGGACCCTGCCACTGCGTGACTGTGGACCGGATGAATCGAATTCGGGACCGAATCAGTGAAATCCGCCGGCGGGCGAGGGGCTCCGCGTGGAACGCAGTAGGGAGTCGACTTCCTGTTCCATCGACGATGAGAGAAGTTGGACTTCGGAGACCGAATCGTAGTCAGCCGTGATTCCGAATGCGAGTTGATCGTGGTAGCTGAGGATTGCGAATCCGAGTCGCAACCGCACTGCAATCGGTACGTACGGATAGATACCGATGATTTCACGCCCTAGCAGTCGGCCCTTTTCGGTCGGACCCGGAATGTCCGTGACTACGGTGACGATACTTCGCTGAGGAAAGCGCATCGCGAGACGAATGAACCAGGCGGAGGACATGAATGGTGCGTACTGAGCAGCTGCCGTGATCGTTTGTCCACTGCCTGATTCACCGCCGTTCTTGTGCCGGGAGAGTCTGCGGTGGATCGTCTGCAAGCGGTCTAGTGGATCTACGATATCGACGGGAAGGAAGGGAAGCATGAGCGAGACCTGGTTGTGGAACGACGTGGCGGTGTTCGATGCCCGAACAGAAACCGGGACGAGTGTCCTCACGGCATGTCGGCTGACGTCTTCTTTGCGGTGAAGGAGAAGTGAGCGCAGCGAACTGGTCACACACGCGAGCGCAACGTCGTTCACGGTGACATCGAAGGCGGAACAGATAGTTCTTACATCGTGCATTCGCACCTGTGCTGTCCCGTATCGCCGTTGATGTCCGATCGGCCCGTTGAGGGAACCGTTCGCGCTCGGGATCAGCAGATCGCCTGCCAACTGGGCAGTACCCTCCGCGATCCGGACGGACCGGCGAGCCAACCGTTGCGGCGCCCGGAGTGTCGAGCAGTAGAGTCCGATCATTTTGCCGCACAGCGACTCTGGTTCTTTCGGTACTTCCTCGTCCGTTGGCGGTCCGGAGGTGAGAGGTTCGTCGAACAATACGTCGAACAATCGGGCCCCGGTAACACCGTCCATGAGAGAGTGGTGGGCCTTGACCAGGATTGCCCAGCGGCCGTCCTCGAGGCCCTCGATCAACCAGCATTGCCACAGTGGACGATCGCGATCGAGTCGTTCGGACATGATCCACGCGACGGTGTCCGTCAAGTCGTGCATTCGCCCTGGACTCGGCACTCCGATCCGTGTGAAGTGGCGAGCTGGATCGAAATTCGGATCAGGGACCCACGTAGGTGCAGCAAGATCGAGCGGGATGGCGTGAATCCTATCCGCAGCATGGGGGAGGGATCGAATTCGGGTGCTTAGTCTCTCGATCAAGTCGTCGTCGGTGGGTGTGGGTCCTTCGGCGACTACAACCGCGCCTATGGAGAGATTCGCGTGTCGATCGGAGTCCTCGACCTCGAGGAAGGCTGCATCGAGGGGAGTCAGTTTGTCCGACATCGCTATCTCCTTGGTCGACAACGATTTCTACGATTTCGACATCTTCCCGAGATGTCGCTAGGCGTTCAGGTGGGCGGGTTCGTGCGTGACACTTTCGAGGTCTGCAGCGGTCGCCTCGATCAGTTGACGGGCCAAATGGGAAAGAGCACGCGCGACCGCGAGCTCGTCACCGATCTCGGGCACATCGTGATCCGATGGGTTACACCGAGCGAAACCGGATCCGACGATGTGGGTATCGTCCCTCGAGCGAAGGCGTGCGATGGCCCGAGTCCGGTTGCCTTCTTCGGCGGTGTGCTCGTCGATGGTTATGTCGACTGTCCAATGCTTCTCGTTCACGATCAGATTCCTCCTCTGTCGAGGTTCCTGGGTGTCAATTCGGCTGTGGTGGTGTACTTGTCATGTTCCGTTCACGCATCACTGTCGCTTGATGTGCAATCCTCAAGGCCATTTCGAAGCCGGTGTGGTTTCAGCTTCGTCCGGTGAAGATCGGCCGAGTAGAGGCGAACGACGCCAATCGATGGCAAAGGTCACAACCACGCCTCCGTTAACCTGGTCGCTACCATCCAGGAGGTAGATCCCGAGATTGCACGTCGGAGATTTCGGCTGCGATCAGAGACAGTACCGCAGAGACAGAAGCTGCAACGGAGGGTGAAAGTCCGATGCCGTAGCCGGTGTCGTGTGCTTCGATCGTGTAGATCACCACGCGGTGGGGTTCTCGGCCGAGCGCGGCAGCCAAGGCCAGCGCCTCTAGGATGCCCAGTCCGTGTGAGCTGGCGAGTATTCCGGAGTGCTCTCTCGACCAATCCGTGATCCGACGAATTGTTCCGGCAGGTTGCGCCTTGCTGCCGGAAGACGGAGCACAGACTGAAGCGTCGACGATGATCACCAGATCCGACCTTGTCGATGCTTCGAGCAGCCTTGAAGGTTCACTACCGTTGTCGATGACCACGTTCACGCCGGCTCGGTGCTCGCTTTGTATCGTTCGCGCCACCACAGGTCCTACGCCGTCGTCTCGGCGGAATTCGTTGCCGGCTCCGACCACTGTGACAGTCATTTGCGGTTGATTGTCACGTCGAGGAAATGAGTGGCACACGAGATGCAGGGATCGTAGTTTCGGATGGTCCGTTCACACAGTTCGGTCAGTTCGGCGTCTGTCAGCGTGAGGTTCGCGGCGAGGGTGTTGCGGAGGTCGTTCTCGATTGCTGCCTGGTTCTGCGAGGTGGGCGGAATGATTGTGGCCCGCAGGATTCGGCCCTCGGAATCGAGTTGGTAGAGGTGGTACAGCACGCCTCTGGGGGCTTCACTGACGCCGTACCCGGTTGCGGCGTGGGGTGACACGTCGACGTACGGCGATTCCGGGCGGTGATACTCACTTATCAGGCGGAGTGCCTCGTCCACGGCGAACACTGTCTCGACGGCGCGGACCACAATGCTGTGAAACGGGTTGCGACACACTGTTCCCAAGCCGGCCTCGGTGGCCGCTTGACGAGCGGTCTCCGAGAGTTCGGTGGAGTGGAGGCTGTATCGAGCCAGCGGTCCGGTGAGATACGCCTGGCCGTCGAGGTGCGCGTGCAGCGCGGTCGAATGCGGAACTTGCCGTTCCGCGACGTGATCGCAGAATTCCTCCGGCGCGAACGATGATCCGGATGTGGTTGTCAACACGCCGTCTTCGATCGCGTAGCGGCCTGGCTGAGCCAGTGCGAGTAGTTCGGTATCCACCTCGGCATCTGGGATCTCGAAGTGTGATACCCACTGCACGGTCGCGAGAGCATCGTCGAGTGCCCAGCGTAATTGTTCGGCGAGGGGCGCGAGTTCACTGGGCGTCGGCGTTCGGTAGAACCCGCCGAGGCGTACGTTGACCGGATGAATCGATCGGCCACCGATCATGTCGAGAATCGCGTTCCCCGCCTTTTTCAACGTAAGCCCACGTTCGACGTCGGGACGCGCGATACGGGCAAGTTCGATCGCGTCGGACGCGCCCAGGAAATCAGGGGCGTGCAGCAAGTAGATATGCAGTGTGTGACTGGCGATCCACTCGCCGCAATACAGAAGTCGTCGCAGATCGAGAATCGGTTGGGTGAGGTGCGCACCGCATGCTTGCTCGATCGCGTTGCAGGCGCTGACTTGGTAAGCGACAGGGCAGATTCCGCAAATCCTGGACGTGATGTCGGGAGGCTCGCGGAAATCGCGGCCCCGGAGAAATGACTCGAAGAATCGAGGGGGTTCGTAGATGTTCAACTCTGCGGCTTCAACCCGGCCGTGTCGGACCGTGAACGCCAGGCGGCCTTCCCCTTCGACACGGGCGAGGGAACCGAGCGTCAGTCGGGTGGTATCCGTGTTCGTTTCACTGTCCATCTCGCCTGATCCCGTCGAACTCGGGGGAGGCAACGTTGAATGTCGAGAAGACGCGCTCGATACTCTCGCCGGTCATCCCGCGGGTGCGCAGCCACCCCGCCATTGCAATCAAGTTCGGGTGGGTTGATGGACCGAAACATCCATAGCAACCCCTCGACTGTGCCGGACACAGCGCGCCGCAGCCGGAATGGGTCACGGGTCCCAGACACGGTGTGCTGTCGGCGACCATGACGCAGGTGAGGCCACGTCGTTTGCATTCGGCGCAGACACTGGTGTCCGGGATGTTCGGCTTCCGCCCGGTCAGATACGACGAGATCACCTCGAGGAGCTGCCGTCGATCGATGGGGCAGCCGCGTAGTTCGAAATCGACCGGGACATGGTCTGCGATCGGTGTGGACGTCGCGAGAGTGTCGATGTACTCGCCGCTCGCGTAGACCACGGACATGAACTCGGCGATGTCCGCAAAGTTCCGGAGAGCCTGTATCCCACCAGAAGTGGCGCAGGCGCCGATCGTCACCAGATGCCGGGAATTCTCGCGGATGGCATGAATACGTTCGATGTCGGCAGCGGTGGTAATGGAGCCTTCGACCAGTGAGAGATCGTATGGACCGCTTTCCACCTCGCTCGACATCTCGAGGAAATGTGAGATGTGAACGGCGTCGGCCAAAGTGAGTAGTTCGTCCTCGCAATCGAGCAGAGTCAGTTGGCATCCGTCGCAGGATGCGAATTTCCATACCGCCATGGTGGGTGAGGGCATCACAGCTCCTTCACTGCGAGAAGTGGCTCGGCCGCGTGGTAGTCGACTACCGGACCGTCACGACAGAGGAGGAGTTCGCCGAGTTGACAGTGCCCGCACACTCCGGTCCCGCACTGCATGTTCCGTTCCAGTGATACTCGAATATTCTCGCGCTCAACGCCTTGGCCGATCATGGTCCGAGCCGACATCCGCATCATCGGTTCGGGGCCGCACAGCAGTACCGTCGTGCGACCGGGCTCGAGAACGAGGCGGTTCAGGGACTGCGTGACAAATCCGACATGACCCTGCCAGTCAGGTTCTGCCACGTCCACGGACAGCTCGAGGTCGACCAGGTCTCCCCGGCTCCATGTGTCGAGATCTGGGCGGTACAGGAGATCGGATGGTCGGCGAGCACCGACGCTGAGGACAACTCGACGAAATCGACCGCAGGCCTGTGCCTCCAAGACTGCAGAACGTACCGCCGCCAACCCGACGCCTCCTGCAACGACGATCAGATCGTCTTTGGCGGAATCCAGATCCCATCCCGTTCCGAAAGGTCCCCGGACACCTACGATGTCACCGATGGAGGCTTCGTGCAGCGCGCGGCTGACGGCACCGACAGCCCGAACAGTATGAACCACTGTGTGATCGGCGTGAGCTGGGTCCCCACTGATCGACAGCGGAATCTCGCCCACCCCCCGTGCGTAGACCATCATGAATTGGCCGGGGCGGAACCCGGGGAACGACTGCGAGGGCGCGGCCAGGGTCAGGGTCGAGGTATCGCTGTTCTCGTCCCGGCGGGCAACAACCTTGCACGGCGTCGGGACGAGTTGTTCACCGAACATGTTCGCGTGCATAGAGATCGAGCAGGCGCGCGCGTGTTGCCTGCAATCGGTGGAGTAGTGTGTCCGCCAGTATCGAGTAGATCGCCCGTCCGAGATCCGGATCGCTCTCGGCGACAGATTGCAACATGGTGGCGTCGACTTCGACTGCTGTCACGTGAGTGACCGCGGTCGCTGTCCATTGCCACTGTCGAGGTGGGCGGAACCAGGACACACCCAAGATTTCACCGGCAGAAAGTGTTTCGACAGTTTCCTCGCCACGTCCGGGAATTCTGGTGGTGAGCGTAATCCGGCCGGTCCGAAGAAACCAACATCTGTCAGCGGAGTCGCCTTCGTGGAACACCACGGTCCCGGGCGCGAGCTGAACCTCGCGTGAGAAGGCAGCAAGTTCAGACCGTTGATCGTCGGCCAGACCTTCGATTTCTCTTGGGCGCTGCTCGCAGGCGTGATCGTTCATGAGGGACAACCGGTATCGCTGTCGGGTTCCTCAGTCAAAGCGCCGGTTAGGCGTGCCGCTTCCGCCGTGATGTCGATTCCCACTGGACACCAGTCGATGCATCGGCCGCAACCGACGCACCCGGACGAACCGAATTGGTCGTGCCAGGTGCCCAACTTGTGAGAAATCCACTGTCGGTACCGGCTCTCACCACTGACACGTACTGCGCCACCGTGCAGTTGTGAGTAGTCCAGGTCGAAACATGACGACCAGTGCTGCCATCGCTCGACATTGTCGCCCGCAAGATCGGAGACGTCCTCGGTGGTAGTGCAGAAGCACGTCGGGCACACCATCGTGCAGTTTCCGCACGTCAAGCATCGTGACGCGACGTCCGTCCAGACATCGGCGTCCCGTGCGTCGCGGAGCATGCCGCGAAGATCGACGTCTGGCATTTGCCGACCCATGTGATCTGCTGCGTCGGCGACAGCGCCTGCGGCCTCGGTCGTTTCTTCGTCGGTTGCCTGCCTACCGCGGACCAGCGTGAGTATCCGTGATCCTTCCGTGGTGCCGACCCCGGTGACGAATCGGTGGCCGTCGTTGTCGATCCTTTCGGTCAGACACAGGTCGTAGCCGGTTTTGGCCTTCGGGCCGGTGTTCATCGACGCACAGAAACACACGCCGCCGGGTTCCGTGCAGTTGGCTGCGATCACGAAAAGACCCTCGAATAGATTTGTTGCCGCCTTTCCGCCAGCAGAGAGCACTGTCTGGAGTATGCCGATCGCTGCCAGGTCGCACGCACGTACGCCGAGAAATGCGTATCGGACCGGTTCGGTCGGCGGTGCGTGGAATGTATCGTCCGTGGATTGGCTCCAGAGTTGTTGCCGCGACGGGTGCAGGTACTGCTTCCACGATTGCGGGCCGGCGGAGTGACCGAAGACGGCACAATCTGCTCTCCTCCGTAGACGATACAGGCCAGGGGCGGTATCGACACCCCATCCCGTCGGCAATTGATCACCGGAGTCGAGAGTGTCGAGGACAATAGCGCTGTCGCGGACAGTCGGCCCGATGACGCGGTAACCTTCGCTGATCAACACCGTGATCAGCTCGTCAAGTCCGTCTCGGTCGATGACGAATTGTTCGCTGGTCAGGTCGGTGGGAGATCCCGTATCAGTCATGGATCCTCCTTGCGGGCGTCATCGGTATTCCTCCACGTTTGAGCTTCGCGCATGGGCTGCCGGCGCGGGTAGGGGCGAAGGACGGTATTCGATGACAAAAGGCTCTGCCCACTGAAGGCAACGGCACGGTTCAATCGGAAAGTATCCCCAGCCGAATCAGGTGATGATCGATGGCCGCCACTGGCAGCGGAATCGGCACTGCAACTCTCCGGTGTCTCGGACCATCCGACGCGGTTGCTGTTCAACGGTTCCATGAGCATCTTGACCAACATCATTCGTACATGCGGTGGTTCGGACCGCAGCCGAAGCAACTCACCACCTTTTCCGATCAACTGTGCGAGTGCAACGATCGGCGATGCGCTCTGGGTGCCTTCATCGGCGAAGAATTGGTGGGGGTCGGAAGCTATGTTGCGTTGGAAAGGGTTTCGCCGACTACGGTGGAGTTCGCCCTCGTGGTTGCGCAAGGCGACCGGCTGCACGGAATCGGGACTTCGATTTTGAAGCGGCTCGAGGATGAAGCCTACCTGCATGGGGCACGGCGTATGGTGGCCGAAATTTTGGGTGCGAACGCACCGATGCTGCAGGTCATTCGTGACCGTGGTTGGGCGAATTCGCTTCGTCGTGATGGATCAACGCTGCATCTGGAAGTGAAACTACATGGAGCAGAGTGACTCTCGCGTCGTGACGGTGACGATGAACCCGGCACTCGACATAGCGACCAGCGCGCGTACCGTCCACACGACAGACAAGGTGCGTTGTGCGGCACCTCGTCGTGATCCCGGCGGCGGCGGATTGAACGTCGCGCGAGTGCTCCGGGTGCTCGGCGGCGACGTGATGGCAGTGTTTCCCTCGGGAGGTCATTGCGGCCTGGCAGTCGAGGACCTTCTGATCGGTGAACAAGTACGGTATTGGGCCGAGCCCGTCTCAGGATCGACTCGCGAGAGTTTCACCGTGGATGACGAGTCGACAGGTGAGCAGTATCGTTTTGTGTTGCCTGGACCGATTCTCACCGTTGCAGAGGTGGAATCGTGTCTCGTGCGAGTGCGTGAGTTCGCCGTCGATTCCGGATATGTTGTCGTGAGCGGCAGTTTGCCACCGGGGGTGGGTGCAGGTTTTGTTCAGCGGTTGGTCGATTACCTGGAGGGAACCGGGGCGCGGCTGGTTGTCGACACCTCTGGCGCTGCATTGCGCGCATTGAACAGTGGTGTCTTTCTTGTCAAGCCGAGTATCCGCGAGCTTCGTGAATGGGTCGACCGCCCCCTCGAGACTCGGGTGGAGCAAGTCGACGCGGCGAGAACTATTGTTGCGCAGAAGGTTGCGGAGGTGGTGGTCGTTTCGCTTGGAGCCGCTGGAGCCTTGCTGGTGACTGCCGACATGTGTGAGTGTGTGCCGTCGGTGGACGTCGTATCGATCAGTGGTGTGGGCGCGGGGGACAGCATGGTTGCGGGGATGGTGTATTCGCTCATCCATCAGCGTTCGCTGATGGATGCGGTTCGGTTCGGTGTTGCAGCCGGGGCTGCGATGTTGAAGACCCCAGGGACGGCACCGTGTTTACCAGCCGACGTGGAGGTCTTCTACGAACGGATTCGGGCACGGGCTGATCGGGGAGTGGTCCGATCCGACTAGGTGCCGATGCTCAGTCAAGCCATCGACTCGGATGTCGGCGTCCGCTCGAACGAGCTCGGGCGAGGATGATTCGTCGTTCAGCGACCGCGATTGCATGGCGAGCGGTGTCAACTGCGTCCGGGGTCACGGAAACCGACGTGATGCCTTGCCTCACGAGGTGTTCGGCCAGAGTTGGGTTGGTTGACACTGCCTGTCCGCACAGTGAGGTCGTCATGCCCGCGAGGGTGGCACGCTCGATGATGGTGTCGATGGTTTCGAGGACGGCAGGATCCATGGTGTCGAAGAGTTCTTGGCAAATCTCCGAATCCCGGTCGACTCCGAGCACCAGTTGAGTGAGATCGTTGGTGCCGATCGACACTCCGTCGATGCCCATTGCCGCGTACCTGGGAATCCAGTGGGCAACCGAGGGTATCTCAGCCATCACCCATCGAAGCATCCGGTGGTCCGCCCCGAGCGGGTGGGCATCCAATTGTGCCAAACAGCGCGCGAGCTCCCATTCGGTGCGAACGAAGGGAATCATCAAGTGCACGTTCGGATAGTTCTTTCGCGTTTCGGCGATGACATCGAGATCGAGCGCGAACAATTCCGGTTCCCGCACGTAGCGAAAACAGCCTCGGTAGCCGATCATGGGATTGTCTTCGTGGTGTTCGATGTCACCACCTTCGAGATGTGCAAACTCGTTGGTGCGGAGGTCTATTGCGCGGTAGATGACCGGTCGGGCTCCGAAAGCGGCGGCAATACGTGACAGGGCAGAGGACATTTTGGCCACGTACTCTCCGTGGAGACCTCGGGCGATCATCGTGTGGGGATGCAGCCCTTCAAGAGCGTCCATGATCAGGAATTCAGCTCGCAAGAGTCCTACTCCGTCGACGTCTGTGTCGGCTGTCCGTTCTGCAGCTTCGGGAGTCGCCAGGTTCACGTAGACGGATGTCGCGGTTGTCGAACGGGGTGTCGGCATTGTCCTCGGCATGGTGGTGGTCGCATTTTTCGAGGAGTCGGCGGTTGCGGAATCTGCAGCAATGACCGTTCCTGCAGTTCCGTCGACTGTGATCAAAGTCCCGTCTGCAAGATCCTTTGTTGCCGTGCGTGTTCCGACGACAACCGGTCGGCCGAGTTCGCGGCCCACGATAGCTGCGTGGCAGGTAATGCCACCGCCGTCGGTGACGATGGCGGCGGCTCGTCGGAGAACCGGTAACCAGTCCGGTCGCGTCATCGGGGCCACCAGTATTTCGCCGTCGACCAAATCACGACCGTCGGCCACTGAACGCAGGACTCGGACGCGTCCGGTAGCAGTTCCCGGCCCGGCGCCCAATCCCTGGGCGAGGACACGTGCTTTTTCGCCGACGTCGTGTTGGGCCTCGGCCAGTGCTTCCGGTTGCTCGGAAAGGGTGGTGATCGGGCGTGTCTGGACCAGCCACAGTTGTCCTCCGCTGTAGGCGAATTCGAGGTCTTGTGGTCGCCGGTAATGTTCTTCCACGGCTGCGGCCAATGCTGCGAGCTGGTGGATCTGGTCGTCGGTAAGGATCTGGTGTTCGCGTTGTGAGAGAGGTATTTCCGACGCCTTTTCAGTCTCTTCGGACAGCGAGATCGCGAATGCCTGTGAACCGATATGCACATCGATGATGTCGAAGTCAGGTTTCGACACTACGTAAGTGTCTGGTTCCACTTGTCCACCCACTACGACTTCCCCCAATCCGGTGGCAGCTTCGATGACCATGCGGTCCCGCGCACCGGTGCGCGGGTCGGCAGTGAATACGACTCCCGATTGGTCCGAGTCGACCATCAGTTGGACGACAACTGCCAGCGACGGCTCGTCCGCAACGCCTTGGAGATTGCGGTACGACAATGCTCGATCCGACCATAACGATGCCCAACACTGCCGTACGGCATCGATCAAGCCTTCGTCACCGGCGACATTTGTGAAACTTTCGTGAATGCCCGCGTACGAGGTATCGGACGCGTCTTCTGCGGGAGCGGACGAACGGACCGCTACTCGCGTACCTGAAGGCCCCAGCGCGCGATAGGCGTCGATGATCTGCTCTTGCAGTGCTTTGGGCACGAGTGATGCTGTGACTGCCTCCTCGGCGCTGCGGGTAGACGGTAGTTCCCCTGATTTCAGGTCGTCTCTCAACCCGGAAGCTTCCATGGCGTCGAGATAGCCGCAGGTGGTGATTACGAACCCCGGCGGAACCGGAAAGTTCGATCGCCTCAGTTCGCCGAGATTCGCGGCTTTGCCGCCGACGGTCGGTGCGTCTTCGGGTCCGACGGCGTCGATCGGTACTACCCACCGGCGTCTGGCATCTATGGAACTCGCTTTCATGAGCTCTCCCGTCCGAGTGCTATGCGCGTGGGTTAGCGAGCGACAGTGTTCAGCAAACCCTTTCCCGCATCAGGTCTACAGAGGCGGAAGTCACTCCGCTCGGGGCCGATTTCCAGTGCGCAGGATGCCGAAGACACTTCCGGTTCACGGTCGATGTTTGTCACGCTGGGGACATCGGTTCGTCGCATTCCTGCGTTCGCGAGATCGGACGTCCAGCGGGATAACCAGAGGAGAATTGTCATGCGTGCACGAGACATCATGAGTAGCCCTGTGACGACAATCGATCAGGCGCGAAGTGTAGGTGACTGTCTACGAGAGATTGCGCGGTCAGGTTTTTCGGCACTCCCAGTAGTCGACGAGCAGAAGCGACTGGTCGGGATCGTGTCCGAAGGCGATCTTCTCAGAAGTGGGTTCGAACGACTGTCACAGGAACACGCGACCGAGTCGACCGAACAATCCGTCGCTGACGTGATGACACAACCCGTGGTGGCAATGACCGAAGATGTCGTGGTCAATGACATCGCATCCGAGATGCTGCGTTCTGGGCTGCGCGCGGTTCCGATCGTTCGTGAGAGGGACGTAATCGGAGTGGTGACCCGCCAGGATTTGATCGGACTGCTGGCCCTGGACCCCGATCGGATCGCTGACGAAGTGCGCCATCGACTTGACGTCTATGGCGGGCCCGACCGATGGGCAGTGGGTTATGTCGACGGAATGCTGACAGTCAGTGGGATTTCCGACGATGATCCCGAGCGAGGTGTCGTGACTGCACTTGCTTCGACCGTTCCAGGCGTTGACGAGGTTCGATTGAGGCCTTGAGAATCGCCAATCCTTGAAGGATTACGCCGACGAGTGAATCGAGTGGCCATGAGCGGCGCAAACGAGCGATCGATGACGCAGACCGACCTGATGTCTTGGCGGATGGAGGCCGATCCGGTCCTCCGCTCGACAATCGTCTCGATCATCGTGCTGGACAGGCTCCCGGATCACGAACGATTGACCGCCGCGATGAACCACGCCATCGATGTAGTTCCGATCTTCAGGTGTAAAGCGGTTGCGCGACAATTTCCGTGGAGTCCACCACGTTGGGTGGATGACGCGGACTTCGACCTGAGTTGGCACCTTCGAAGGTCTTCCGTGCCACCACCAGGTGGGTGGAAAGGCGTCCTGGATTTTGCCCGCATGAGCGGGATGGCAGCCTTCGACAAGGATCGTCCGTTATGGGAGCTCACCGTGCTCGATGGGCTAGGCGGCGGTGCAACAGCGCTGGTAGTCAAAGTTCATCATTCCTTGACCGACGGGGTCGGGGGTATGCAACTGACACGCGAAATTACCGATGACACGCGGACTGGCGGATCAAGTCAGGACGGCCACGAATTCAGGCCACCTGTTGTTCGTTCCACACCAGGAGACTCACGTGCGGCGATGACCGAAGCGGTGGCCCGAAGTGCCGCGCACGCAGTGCGCCATCCCGCCGCTACGATGCACGACGTCGTACGAATCTTCGGATCGACGGCGCGTATGACGCGACCGGCGACCAGAACGATGTCGCCAGTGATGACTGCTCGGAGTACGCGCCGCGGTTTCGGTGTGATCGAATTTCCGGTGGCGGCACTGACCACTGCAGCGGCGGGCACACAATGCTCGGTAAACGACGCGTTCTTGTCTGCACTTCTACTGGGCATGGCCGGCTACCACAGAGGCCACGGTGACGTACCGAATCAACTGATGGTGACGTTGCCGATCAGTCTGCGTGACAGTCGTGATCCGCTGGGAGGCAACCGAATCACGCTTGCAAGGTTTGCTCTTCCGGTCGATATTGCAGATCCGGAGAAATTGATCCGTCGTGTTCACGCCATCGTAGAAAGTTGGCGGAACGAGCCGGCGATTCCGCTATCTCCTCACTTGGCCAGAATGCTGAACTTGCTGCCGGTCGCGGTCACATGCGACATGCTCAAGCACATGGATTTTGTTGCATCCAACGTCGTTGGTTCTTCGACACCGTTGTACCTCGCCGGTGCGCGGATAATTCGCCAATTCGCATTCAGTCCTACCCTCGGATCGGCTTTCAACGCGACTTTGATGTCTTACGACTCGCACATGTGTGTCGGGATCAACGTCGACGTGAGAGCAGTTCCGGACCAACCCGCATTGATGACAGCCGTCGCCGAAGGGTTTAGAGCCGTGCTGGCACTTGGGTCTCGGCACACAGACGCCACCGTGACAACGTCGTACTGACAGCTTGGGCGTGTGTAATGGTTCGAGATCGAGCATCGGCTCAGGCAGTTGAACGTGCCGGTAACTTGACAGAGGTGGCGCCGACGTCGCCAGGTGCGGTGCCGACTACATCTCCGACTGTCATTCCGAAAGTCACTCCAGCAGCGATTCCGGTGAGGGAGGGGCAATTGTGGAACCGATCGAGCCATAGGCGATGTGACTCACTCCCACCGGATTCGGCCGACACCCCCAGCGATAACCGGTTCAACGCGCTGCGCATTTCCGCGGTGTACAGCCGCATCGACGCGAACACCGAATGTGCCGCGGCGCAATGCCCAGCAAAAGACGAATGCGTAACCGATGAAGGGCTTCTCGAACGAAGAGGACGCGCCCACGCGCACGATGAGGTCTCGGATAGTCCGACTGTTCTCTACCTGTCCATTGACGCTTTGTGTGGCGCTTCGATCTGTAGGCCCCAGAGTCCCAGTCCCATGATTCACGTTGGAAGTGTTCCGCGCTGCATTCGCCATGCAAACACGAAAGTGCCGCTGAGACTTGGCGATGCCAGAGTTGCTCTTTCACGTTGCGTGATCAGGCCAGTGCCCACGTTCCGTCGAGGCAGCAAAGCGTACGTCGATCAGGTAGGCGTTGCTGCCGCGAAGACGCTCGGTGCGAGTACCCCCAGCATTCGTCGACGTAAGGCTGGATTCGAATGGCCCAAACCAAGGGCAGAACCACGGGAGCGCACTCGCACTGACTTAGGCCGACACAGCGGCCAGGACACTGAACACCAGACCCGAACATGCAAGTGCGGCCCCGAAGGCAACTGAGCCGGCGAGTGGAAGTCAATCTGCGGCGATTGATGCTGACCTGCCTCAGGTTGGCGCTGAACATCGCCGTACATAGCATCCATCCGGACCGAACCCGGCGACTCGACTCCGTAGCCCGCTACCTGCAAGATCTGGGTTTCGACAACCTCGAAGCGAACGGCGCAGCCCAGACTCATCCCCCGGTGGGTGGTATGTCGACCGGTCATTGACGTCATCAGCTCACCTGACCCGACTCCGTGCGATTGCATCGATGATGTTCCGCGTTCGAGCCACTGGTGCTCTGTGCGAGTGCGCGTCGAATCAGATGGTGGCAGGCTTGTCGACATCGAAAGATTTCGTATCAACACTAATCCCCGAAACGCGATGCCGTCTCGAATCAGCGACCTCGTGCAACCGTCGGCCGGACGGGGCACCGGCTCGTTTCCGCGAGTGCTGCGCGTCAATGTCGAGCACCCCGTGGACCTTTGATTCCAGGAGATGCGGTCAGACGTCGGTACAGGTGGGATCGGTTAGCAGCTCGTCTTCGCCCGTCGAGTCATCTGTCGAGCTCTCCTGGCGTGTGACCCGCAGTACCCGCAGAGACGCCGCTAGGCCGAGGGCGAGGAATGCGATCGCTGCGACCATCGCCCATTGAGTGGCTGAGGCGAAGGCCTCGGACAACTGATGGATGACCTCGTCGGGGCCGTGACTCGCGCGTAGGCCGGCGATCGCGCCGCCCGCGGATTCTCGGGTGGCGTCGGTGAAGTTCTCCGCGGAACCCTGGATACTGCCGAGGTAGTGGGCCAGTCCGATCGACAGGACCGCGCCGACGACTGCGGAGCCGAGCGCCGAGCCGATCTGTCGAACGGTGCTCTGCGTGGCGGAGCCCTGCCCGGACAGGTCTACCGGTATATCGGACAACACGGTGCTGGTAAGTTGCGCGGACGCCAGGCCGAGGCCGACACCGTAGATCACGAGCACTGCACCGACCGTGACAGGGGAGACGTCCGAGCTGATGACGAGTACGAGTGCCAACACGCCGATGATCTCGAGGACGACGCCGACAACGACTGTGCCGGCTGCACCGATCGCAGCCGCCAGGTGACGGGCCATGGTGCCGGAGAGAAAGGCGCCGGCTGCCATCGTTGCCAGTACGAAGCCGGCGCCGAGGGTGCTCAGGCCGATGGCATTGATCAGGAACAGTGGCAGCGCGAAGATCAAGCCGAACTCGCCGACCGCGATCATCATCGCGGCGATGTTCCCCCAGCTGAAGGTGGGGGTGTAGAACATGTGCAGATCTAGAAGTGCGGACCGATTGACTCTGGCACGGTGGCGTTCCCAGAACACGAACAGCGTCAACACTACGGCAGCCAGGAGTAGCAGGATCGGCACGATCGAGAGGGGCATGTCCGCAGACCACGTCATACCGAAGAGGCTCAAGTCTTTGAGTGGCTTCCACCAGCCGAGGGTGCTGCCCTCGATGATCGCGAAGACGAGTGCACCGAAGCCGATCGCACTGAGCAATAGCCCATCCACGTCGAAGCCGGGGCGGGAGTCGCCGGAGCGGGTCTCGGGGATCACAACCAGCGCTGCGACTATCAATACAAGGCCGATGGGGATGTTGACGTAGAAGATCCACTGCCAGCTGAACGAGCTGGTAAGCCAGCCGCCGAGCAGCGGGCCGAGTGCGGCGGCGCCGGCCATGACCGCCCCCCAGACACCGAATGCGGCGGCCCGATCCTTTCCGCGGAAGGTCGCGTTGACTGTCGAAAGTGTGGACGGGAGGATGCACGCGCCACCAACGCCCTGCAGTGCACGCGCGGAGATGAGCATCTCGGCGCTCCCGGACTTGGCCGCCCAGAGGCTGCCGGCGAGGAACAGAGCGATGCCGACGAGGAAAATATTGCGCCGGCCCAGGCGATCGCCGAGGTTGCCAGTGGTCAGCAATAGCGCGGCGAACACGATCGCGTAGAGCGAGTTCACCCACTGTGCGTCAGTAATGTTCAGGTGCAGGTCGTCGATGATTGTCGGGAGGGCGACGGCCACAATAGTGCCGTCCATGACGATCATCGCCAGGCCCAGCGCGAGTACGACGAGGCTCCACCACTTGGATATGCGTGGGGCAGGAGAGAGCGCTGAGGCCGATGCGTTTTCCGTCACGGGGTCACACTACGGTTCACCGTGGACGGAGCGCATCAATCGAAAGTTGTACAGTGCTCCAGCAGTCGAGGTTGACGTCGGACCGAATTCGGCGCCAGCATTCCATAATCCACCTGTGCGCGGCGATCGCGCAGTGGTTGCATGGTTCGACGAATTGGGAACTGGGGTTCGCGTGGACGGATTGGGTGGGGCCGATCAGTGGCGACACGGATGTTGGCGTGCGATTGCACGGTCCTCGGATCTTGTTGGACGAGAATGGTGTTCGGCTCGAGTGCGGTAGGGAAGTGAGAACGGCGACGGTTCCGCAGCGGCGGGCGTTGGCGGTGCATGATGGTGGGTGTGCGTTTCCGGGGTGTGAAAGCCGTCGGAATAATGCCCCGGAGCATACGCTGGCATTTTCGTGTGAGATATTGTCAAGACCTGTGGATGAGGGTGTTTCAGGCGACCTCCGTTTCGCT
>NZ_JAMSKS010000041.1:0-16370 GCF_024436645.1 Rhodococcus sp. T9N
CGCTCGGCGATTGCCCCTTAGCGCCGGATTTCGTCAATCTGCTCCCCGACCCCCAACACCCCGAGCACGACGCTGACCACCGCATAGGCAAACGCGGTCACCACCGCCGAAGCCCGTGCGAGATCTGTGATCTCGAGGGCGAATGCGCTGTACGTCGTCAACGCACCGCAGATGCCGGTACCGCCGAACAGTCGCACCCGCTGACGCCACCCGTCGTCGGGGCCCAGTCGCGCAAGGACTTCCAGCAGCGCGCCGAGGATGAACGCGCCCGCGATGTTGACGCCGAAGGTCGCCCACGGCCATTGCCCGTCGACCGCCGGGAAGGTCTGCTCGGCCAAGTACCGCAGGCCGGTGCCGCACAGCCCGCCGGCGAACACCCAGACGAGCGCCCGGGCGCGAAGATGCGGCGGACGCTCATCGGGGTCGACGGGCAGCTCGCCGTGCTGGTCTGCGTGCACCCGCCAAGTCTCCGCTACGTCACGACGGCATACAAGACGAACAGGTACACCGGTACCAGCACGTCGAAGACGAAGATCGGACCGGCGTTGCCCGCCTTGAAGTTCCGTCTGGTCACCATCTCCCGGACGTGCCCGACGGCGGCCCCCAGGTAGAACACCGCGAAGGCGATGATCGTGGCCAGTGTGAAGTCGTCGTCGAACCCCGACGCGATCACACCCAGGACGCCGGTCGCCAGGCTGGCCAGCCCGACCTCCCACTGCCACGGCGTCCTCGGCTGCCACCCGATCGATTCGGCGATCGGCTCGCCGAAGAACATGTGACCGCAACCGGTCATCCAGCCCTGCACGCCGATCATCCACAGCACCGAGTTCTCGAGCAGATCCCGGCCGAGATCGCCGCCTGGGGACAGCGCGTCGATCACCGTCGTGATGATCGTGCCGACCAACCCGACGAAGGGTACGACGGCTATCGCGATGCGGAGGGCGCGGTCGCTCATGTTGTGCGCCCGTCAGCCCTTGAGCTGTTCGGCCAGTGCGGTCAGCACGTCGGGGTCCTCGATGGTCGACGGGACCGTGTACTCCTCGTGGTCGGCGATCTGCCGCATCGTCTTCCGCAGGATCTTGCCCGATCGGGTCTTGGGCAGTGCCGGCACCACGGTCACGTCGCGGAAGGTCGCGACCGCACCGATCTCGTTGCGCACCTTGGCCACGAGCTCGCTGCGCAGGGTGTCGGCCTCGATCTCGACACCGGACTTCAGCACCACATACCCACTCGGTCGCTGCCCCTTGAGATCGTCGTGGATGCCGATGACCGCACATTCGGCGACCGCCGGATGCGACGCCACGACGGCCTCGATACTGCCGGTCGAGAGCCGGTGTCCGGCAACGTTGATCACGTCGTCGGAACGCCCGAGCACGAAGACGTAACCGTCGGCGTCGACGTATCCGGAGTCCCCGGTGAGGTAGTAACCGTCGAACGCTGCGAGGTAGGACTTGCGGTAACGCTCCTCGTCGCGCCACAGTCCGGCCAGGGTGCCCGGTGGCAGTGGCAGTCGGATGACGATGTTGCCCTCCTCGCCGGCGCCCACGATCTTGCCCTCGGCGTCGACGACCCCGACCCGGAAACCCGGGACCGGCACCGTGGGCGATCCGGCCTTGATCGGCATCGGTTCCAGCCCACGCAGATTCGCGGCGATCGCCCATCCGGTCTCGGTCTGCCACCAGTGGTCGACGACCGGCACCCCGAGAATCCTCGATGCCCAGGTGAACGTGTCCGGGTCGAGGCGCTCACCGGCCGCGAACAGGGTCTGCAACGACGACACGTCGTGGGCGGCCAACTCGGCGGCCTCCGGGTCGGCCTTGCGGATCGCGCGGATCGCGGTCGGCGCGGTGAACAGCGCCTTCACCCGATGATCGGCGACGACCCGCCAGAAGGCGCCGGCGTCGGGGGTCCCCACGGGCTTGCCCTCGTACATCACCGTCGTCGCCCCGACGAGCAGCGGGGCGTACACGATGTAGGAGTGCCCGACGACCCAGCCCACGTCGGATGCGGTCCACCAGACGTCACCCGCGGCGATGTCGTAGATGTTCGTCATCGACCACGTCAGGGCCACCGCGTGACCGCCGTTGTCGCGGACCACCCCCTTGGGTTTACCCGTGGTTCCGGAGGTGTAGAGGATGTAGAGCGGATCGGTCGCCGCCACCGGCACCGGCTCCGCGGGCTCGGCAACCTGCGTCACCTCGTCCCAGTCCAGCCAGCCGTCGTGATCGGCGGCGCTGCCCGCGATCTCGGGGCGATCCTTGACGATGATCGTCGCCGGGGAGGCCGACGACAGTTCGACGGCCTTGGCGACCATCGGCAGGTACTCCACGGCACGGCCCGGTTCGAGCCCACCGGAGGCGGTGACGACGGCGACCGGCTCCGCGTCGTCGATGCGGGCGGCCAGTTCCGGTGCGGCGAAGCCGCCGAACACCACCGAGTGCACGGCCCCGATCCGCGCGCAGGCCAGCATCGCGATGGCGGCCTCGGGGATCATCGGCATGTAGATCACGACGCGGTCACCCGCGCCCACGCCGTGGGCGGCGAGTGCCCCGGCGAACCGCGACACCTCGTCCAGGAGCTCGGCATAGGTGTAGCGGCGGACCTCGCCGACCATCGCCGAGTCCCAGATCAGGGCCGTCCGCTCGCCCTGGCCCGCGGCGACATGACGGTCCAGGGCGTTGTGGCAGGTGTTGAGTTCGCCGTCGGGAAACCACCGGTAGAACGGGGCGGCGGAGTCGTCGAGCGCCCGCGTCGGAGTGACCGTCCAGTCGATCGCGGACGCCGCGTCGAGCCAGAAACCCTCACGGTCCTCGGTCGCCCGTGTGAACGCCTCGTCGTATCGTCCCATCGCTGATCCGCCCTTCGCCCTGACGCCGTCGTCCTCGGGCGGCACATCATCGGATGTGCCGTGTCCCGGTTAGAGGTTAGTCATGTGACGATCGACACGACACCTGTTCCGCGGGCCGCGCGCCGACCGGTCACCGTCGTGCGGCGAGCGGGCGCAGACCCCGCTGCGTCGACGCGCGGGCCCGCGGGAAGGTCACCGCTGCACGTAGAAGACGCGCCGGTTGACGAATTCGCCGATGCCGAGCGGTCCGAGTTCCCGCCCGAAGCCGGAACGCTTGGTTCCGCCGAACGGCACGTCGGCGCCTTCGCCGGCCGAGGTGTTCACATTGGCCATACCCACCTCGAGTCGCGACGCGACCGCGATCGCCCGCTGCTCGTCGCTCGAGAAGACAGCACCCCCGAGCCCGAACGGGACGTCGTTCGCGAGAGCGACCGCCTCGTCGTCGTCGGACACCGAATAGACGACGGCGACCGGGCCGAACAGCTCCTCACGGTAAGCGCGCATGTCCGGGGTGACCCCGGTCAGGACTGCCGGGGTGAACCATCCGTGCTCGGCGAGCTCTCCACCGACGTGCAGGGTCGCACCCCTGTCGACCGCGTCGCGCACCTGGGCGAGCAGCCCCTCGGCCGCCTTCCGCGACACCCATCACCTCCCACTCCAGGCCGTCGAAGGTGTCCAGGGAGAACTTCTGAAGGACCGCGGCAGCGGACGCGAGCGTGTCGGACATGATGATTCCTCTCGGGTGGATCGAGCTGCCCGCGGGTCGCGGGCAGGTGAGATCGGATCGGTTTTCAGGACAGGACGATCGGCAGTTTTCGGTAGCGCCGGGCGAAATCGTTGTGCGCCACGGTGGGTTCCTCGGCCAACTCGATCCGCTCGTACCGTTCGGCCAGCACGGCGAAGACAGTCGTTGCCTCGGCACGCGAGATGATCTGTCCCGCACAGGAATGCGGCCCCAGACCGAACGACAGGTTGCGGCTGGCCGCAGGCGGGCGGGTGTGGTCGAAGACATCCGGGTCATCGAAGACCTCGGGGTCGCGATTGGCCGCACCGATCATGAAGCGGATGGGCGATCCGGCCTCGATGAGCACACCGCCGATCTCCACGTCCTCGGTAGGAAACCGCAGGAAAGACAGTTGTGGCGGGTCCATCCGGACCATCTCGTTGATGATCGCCGCACGTGCTGACTCGTCGTTGCGGAATGCGGTGAAAACCTCGGGCCGACGAGCGAACAGTTCGATACCCGAGGCGATCAGGTACCCGATGGCCATGTGCCCCACGGCATAGAACACCAGAATCGTGGCGATAGCCTCGCTCTCGGTGATCTCCCCGGCGCGGGCGGCGTCGAGCAACGAATCGGCCAGGCCGTCGCCCGGGTTCACCCGCTTGTCCTCGAGCATCTCGGCGACGCGCGCACTCAGATAGCCGAAAGCGACTGCAGCCCGGTCGACATCGCCGTCCGCGGGCTCCGCGCTTTGCATCAGCATCGCCTCGAACATCGCCTCCATCACGGCGTCGGCATCGTCTTCGGGTAGTTGTAGGACGCGTGCCATCGTGACGTGGGTGGGGACGACGGCGAGGTCGCGCCTGGCCTCGATCACCTGACCGGCCTCGACACCGTCGAGCAGGTCGCCGACCAGCTCACGGGTGGTCCTGACCCAGCCGTCCACCAGTTTCGGCGTGAACCACTTGTTGGTCTGCCGGCGCAACACGGTGTGATGCGGGGGATCCGAACCCAGCGCGGTGTCGCTCGCGACCGCCCAGGGCCCGGCGTCGGCCCATCCGGGTTCGACGCTCATGATGGGCAGTTTCGCGAAATGACTCACGTCGGCGTACCGGGACACCAGGTAGGTGCCGTCCTCCAGCTTGTGCACCGGATGGTCCTGTTGCAGTCGCCTATACCAGGGATAGGGGTTGTTCCTGAATTCGGGATCCGACCACGGCACGAGCTCGCGATCGATGGACGCAGCGGTCATCTCATGTCCTCCTCGTCGAGTTCGATCAGAGAGGGCTTCGGCGAACTGTTTGGCCCACTCGGCCACGGGTCCGTCCGCCGGCTGGAAGGACGCGGCATCGTGCCGGCCCGTTGCGCCGACCTGTGTCGCTCCTGCGTCTGTCACCGCACCGACGAGGATGTCGATCGCGTTGTTGTAGGTGTCGTAGGTGCTGTCGCCGAGGCCGAAGGCCCCGAACCGCAGACCCGTGAGGTCAGGCTCGGCCGCCTTCATCGCATCGAAGAAGGGCTGGGTCGTCGCCGGCAGTTCACCCTCTCCGTAGGTGGAGGTGACGAGCACGACCGTGCCGGAGGCGGCCAGATCTGCGACGTCGAAGTCCTCCATCCCCACCACGGTGGCCTCGATATCGAATTCCCCCAGGGCAGAAGCGATGTCGTCGGCGACCATCTCGGCGTTGCCGGTCTCGGTTCCGAACAGGACAGTTACGTCGGTCATGATTCTCCACACTCCATCTCGGGTGTTCGGGTGATTCTCGGGTTCACTGCAGGCCTGCCGTCTCAGCAGACCGATTCGGCCGGCACGGTGCGGGCCAACGCCAGCATCGCGTCGACCTCGCGGACCTTCTGCCGGATGCGGCCGGGCGAGGCCGAGGCGACCTCCGCCTCGTCGATCCGCATCCAGCCGTCGAAATCGACTGTCCGGTCGATCACTTCGTAAGGGATTGCCACCAGACCCGGACGGGCCGGATGGTGACCGGCATGATCGCGGCGGATTCGGGCCGCCAACGCCCGGGCACGGGCCCGCATCTCGGGAAGCGCTCCGGTGGAACTGTGCAGCCACCCGGTGCGGTACAGGCCCGGAGCAAGAAAATCCTCTCCCGGATCGGCGTCGCGGTACAGCGTCAGGTCGAGGTCGTCGTTTACGGCCGACTCGAAACCGATTGCGGTGATGACGGTGTCGCACGCGAGAGTCGTGGTGTGCACGCCGGTGCGCACCTTGACGGCCTCCGCGCGGTCGGTGCCGATCACCTCGACCGGGGTCGATCCGAAGTGGAACACCACCGTCGTGGCCGGTGCCGCCGGGCTCTCGCGTTCGACGACGTGGGCCAGGGCCGCACTCCGCGGGTCGGAGGACTCTGCCGTGGCGAGCACCCCCGCATCGGCGAGGCGGAACTCCGTCGACGCCAGGTGCGCCAGTTCACGCATCATCACCGGGTCGAACTTGGCGTCGGTGGGCGTGGAGCGCACCACCACGTCGATCCGCCGTGGGCCCTCCGATCTCAGTCTCCCGAGGGTGTCCGGGTGCAGATCGGAACCGGTGAATTCGTCGGGCTGCTTCGACAGCAGCCGGATGATGTCCATGGCGACGTTGCCGCCGCCCACCAGGACCACCCTCCGGCCCACCGTCGGCAGGTCGCCGGCGGCGGGATGGTCGTTGACGCATCGGGTGAAGCGCCCGGACCCCACGATGCCGGGCAGGTCATCGCCCGGGATGCCGAGACGGCGGTCTCCGCTGAGGCCCGTCGCGAGGACCACGACGTCGAACGCGGCTCGCAGGTCCTCGATCGACAGGTTCCGGCCGAGCTCGATGTTGCCGACGAAGCGAGTCCGATCGTCGAATACCCGCGAGAGTTGCCGGATCACGTTCTTCGTGCCCTGATGGTCGGGAGCCACGCCGTAGCGAAGGAGCCCGAACGGGGTGGGTAGCCGGTCGAAGACGGTGACCTCCACCTCCGGCCACTGCTTGCGGAGTTGCTGTGCGGTGAAACAACCCGACGGTCCCGCGCCGACCACCGCCACGCGCGGTGCCACGTCCACTTCACTCATGATGTCCATCCAAATACTCTATTGTTAGAGTTCTTCGCGCACGATGTAACGATCCGATGACCACCTGCTCAGGTGGTCGTGCAGCCGACCGTGCCGGTAGCGCAGCCTGGGCAGATCGACGACGGTCACGAATCCCGGGTCGGCGTCGAGCACGTCGGGGATACGGTTCACCAATTGGGTGCAGGTGGTGGCCATCGTCGGCGGGGTGCCGTTGGACATCACCAGATCGGGTTCGCCGTGGATCGTCCATTCGTTGACATCGCTGTCGTCGGGGCCGTACAGCCGGCCGGACATCCGGAAGACGAAGACCGGGCCCTCTTCCGTGCGGATCTCGTCGATGTCGGTGAAGCCGATGCACTTTCCCGGCGGGACGTCGATCCCCAGGGCAGCACAGTGCAGAGTCTCGTGTGCCAGTTCGGGTTCGGTGCGCGTCAGGATCTGCTTGGGCGTCAGCCCCGCTCCGGCGACCAGCGCATCGAGAGCGATCCGGCCGAATGTGGGCGGACGCACGGCTTCTCGGCACCAGGCGTCGAACTCCTCGATCGTCGCGCCGACCTGCTGCAGCTCGGCCAGTTCCGGGCCGTACTCGTCGACGTTCCACGAACTCGTCCCGGTGACCGAGTCGATGCGGTGTGCCGTGCCCATCAGCTGGGCGACCGCGTTCACCCAGAAGCTGTCCTGGAAACCCCCGCCCGTGATGGTCACGCCATGCTCCTTGGCGAGTGCATCGAGTTCCGCGGTCAGTTCGGGCGCGGTGTTCCAGGGATAGAGCGCTTCCTCGGACAGCGTGATCACGTTGACCCCGTGCGACAGTGCGATACGGAAGTGCTCCGCGGCGTCCACGAGATAGCTGGTGATCGCGACGACCGCGATGTCGGGACTCGTCCGCGTGAACACCTCGTGCGGGTCGTCGCTGATCGACACTCCGAGTCGACGGTCGAGTCCGGTGACCTCGCCGAGGTCCTTGCCCACCTTGTCCGGACTGCGCGAGATGGCGCCTACGATCTCGACGTCCTTGTCGAGCAGATAGCGGGTGATCACGGAGTTCATCGCTCCGACGCCGTACACGACAGCTCTGATGTTCGTCATGGTCGCTACTCCCCGGTCTTCTTCGGAATCGCGTCGGCATACGGCGCGTCACTCTTTCCGTGGACCGGATGGACGGTCATGTAGAGCAGGCCGAGTACCAGGACGGTCACGCCGGACAGCAGCACGATGTAGTTGTCGTACCAAGGGGTTCCGGGGTTGCGCGGCCAGGCCATGTTGATCATCGCGACGATGCCGTAGGCGAGGGCTGCGATGTTGACGGGCAGCCCCCACTTGCCGAGCGAGTACGCCCCCGCCGGGACCCACCCCTTCAGACGTGCCCGCAGCGCGGCGAGGACGACCATCTGGAAGGCGATGTAGATACCGAGCGCAGAGAAGTTCAGGATCTTCGAGAAGGCGTCCTCGCTGAATTTCGACAGCAGCAGCACGAGGCACGGCACCGCGCCGGCGAGCAGGAGTGCGAAGGGCGGAACCGCGCGTTTGGCATCGAACTTCTTGAGATGGCGCGCACCGATGATCATGTCGTCGCGGCTGTAGGCGTAGGCGAGCCGGCTGGCGGCGGCCTGCAGGCTGATCACACAGGAGAGGAAGGAGATCAGGATGACGACCAGGATGATCTTCATGCCGAAGTCGCCGAAGGCGTCGGTCAGCAGGGTGGTCACCGGATCGGTGTCCTCGCCCGAGATGATCGCGCCGATGTCGGAGACCGACAGGATGAGCGCCAGACAGACGAATGTGGCTGCGGCACCGCCGATGTAGATGGTCCGGCGCATCGCCTTGGGGATCTGTCGTCCCGGGTTGGGCACCTCTTCGGCGACGTCACCGCACGCCTCGAAGCCGTAGTACTGGAACAGACCGATCAGTGCGGCGGCCGCGAAGCCGGAGACGTAGTTGCCCTCGGAGGCGCCGAACGAGTCGAAGAGGGCACTCAGATCGACCTGCCGGTGTGTGGCGATCAGATACACGCCGACCACGAGGGCGCCGATCAGCTCGGCGGCGAAACCGAAGACGGCCGCCGCCGAGACCACCCTGGTGCCGAGGAAGTTGATGGCGGTCGCGATGGCGACCATCACCACACCACACAGGGCGATGGTCCAGGCGGTCGCCTCGTAGCCGAAGAGCGACGCGATGAACGGCCCCGATCCGTAGGCGACCGAACCGATGGTGACGAGCAGCGCGATCAGATACACCCAGCCCGTCATCCACGCGTACTTCCGGCCCCAGAGTCGGCGTGTCCACGGATACACGCCCCCCGCGACCGGGAACTGGGCGACGACCTCGCTGAAGATCAGCGCCACCAGGAACTGCCCGAGGCCCACGATGACGAGGCTCCAGATCATCGGCGGGCCGGCCTGTGCCATCGCATAGGCGAAGACCGTGTAGATCCCGACGACGGGCGACAGGTAGGTGAAGCCGAGGGCGAAGTTCGCCCACGGACTCATCTCCCGTTTGAATTCGGACGTATAACCGAGTTCGGCCAGCATCTGGGCGTCCCGGTCCGGGACCCCCTCGTCTGTCGGATACACATTCGTCGTGGCCATGCCTGAATCTCCTGACGCCAAACGGATTTCGCCAAATACTACAAACATAGGGTTTTTTGACGCCAGGCCGGAACGCAGAATTAACAATGGTCATGTTCCGGTAACCATCGGGCGGACGGCTCCGGTTCGACCCTGAGGTGAGCGGTGTGCGGACAGGGTCAGCGGCTGCGGACCCAGGACACTCAGCGGGTCCGGACTCCCGCCACCGCAGCGGTGACCTGGTCCAGAAATGTGCGGATCGTGGTCAGTTCGTCGTCGGAGAAACCGTCGGCCACCGCGATCACCTGGTCGATCAACGGCCCGAAGAAGGTCCAGCCCATCTCCTGGGCCGCGTCGGTGACGTGCAGCGCAACCCGGCGACGATCCGAGTCGTCGCGCCTGCGGTCCACCAGACCCTTCGATTCCAGTCGATCGATGAGCGCGGTGGTCGACGCACTGTTGAGTCCGAGATGCCCCGCCAGCCACCCAGGAGAGGCGACGGCGCCGGCCCGATCCCGGTCCAGAAGAGCGATCAGGGCACGTACATCGGTGGCGTGCAACCCGTTTCGGGCGGCGAAGCCGGCCCCGAAGACATCGAGTTCGACGGTCAGCGAACGCAGCCGGTGCACCAGATCGTCGTTCGTCACGAGTTCACCGTACGCGACTTCGCTCGATGATCTAGTCTCTCGATAATCGAGATACCCCGACGGAGGTTCGTGCCATGGTCCGCCCGACACTCGACGTCTTCGCCGCCACGCCGCAGGGCATCGCGTTTTTCGACGCCTACGACGCGCTCCTCGCACGCTCGGGAGGGCATCCGATCGATGTCGAGACGGCGCACGGCATCACCCGGGTCACGATCATCGGGCCGCGCCCGGACACCCCCGACGCCGTGCCCCTCGACGCCGTGCCGCTGGTCCTTTTGCCGGGCGGCGGAGCCACGTCGATGTCGTATGTGAACGTCATGGAACACCTGGCGACCGGTCGCCACGTCATCGCCGTCGACCTCCTCGGCGACGCCGGACGGTCCCGTCCCGGCGCTGCGAGCCCACGAGCTCCCGCCGAGCTATTCGACTGGCTCGCAGCCGTTCTCGACCGGATCCCCGACGCAATCAGCAGCGCCCACATCGCCGTCCATCCCGCGGCCACCGACACGGTCGACGTCGTCGGCCACTCGTACGGCGCGATGATCGCGCTGGGCTTCGCGACCGGGCAACACGGTGCTCGCGTACGCAACCTGGCACTGCTCGACCCGACATCGTGTTTCGCAGGACTCCGTATCGCCTATCTGCAGCACGCCATCCCGACGCTCATCGCGCCCACTCCCCCGCGTCTGCGACGGTTTCTCTCGTGGGAGACACGTGGGACCGACCCGGAACCGCTGTGGACCCAGATGTATTGCGCAGGAGCCGGTTTCCCGAAGACTCGGACGATCGTACCGAAGCGGCCCCGACGGGCCGCGCTCTCTCGACTCACCGACCCATCCCGGGTCACGGCGATCCTCGCCCCGCAGAGTCGGGCACATGACACCGCCGAGGTGGCCCGTCGGATCCGCAGCACCTTGCCCACGGCGCGCGTCGTGACGCTGAGCACCGGGACCCACCACACGCTGCCGCTAGGTCCGTCGAACGAGATCGTCGACGCGCTGCTGGGCGCGATCGAGAAACCCGCCGTATGAACGGATCTCGTATGTGCCGCGCGCGAACGGTTCAGTGTGTTGCGAGACCGGGCGCGGGCCAGGACGCCGGCCAGGACACCCGCGGTTCGCTCACCTCCCGGATGGCGGTGCGTCGGCGGTGATGAACCGCACCGTCGGTGACGATCAGTTCGACGCCGCGGTCGAGCCGGGCGCCGAGCCTGCGGGGCGTCCACCCCGGCCGCGGACCGTCGGACCCGATGAACACCGCGCCGGCGCCGACGCGCGCCGCGACCCGCTGGAGCACCGGGACCGGGCTGCCGTGTTCGCTCGTCGTGGTGACCAGCCGCGCACCATGCCACTTCGCGAGCTCTGCGGCGGTCCGCAGATGCTCGCCGACCGAGGCCTGCCCGGTCAGGAGGTACGCCTCGTCCTTGAGGGCGTCGTGCAGGTCGGTGGGCGGCTCGGGGCGTCGAGACGGCCGCGTCGCACAGATCAGCACGAGCGTCCGGGAGTCGCCGACGGTACGGACGGCGAGTTTCACTGCCCGCAGGGAGGCCTCGGTGCCATTGCAGCCGACCACCACCGGGCGCGGGGGATCCAGATCCGGGAGCAGCTGATCGCCGGCGAGCTTTTGCCATCGAGAATCATGTCGGGTGAGCAGAGCCATTGTCTTGTCCTCTCGCGCCCTGTGGAGTGATCGCGGCGGATTACCGCTGCTCACAACGCTAGGAAGATCGGCCGTATCGATCGCCATCCCGGGGATTGAGGTTGCCTCCACCCGTGGGTGGAGGGCCGGATCCACCGCGAGGAGGAGGTTCTGCCCACGCGTGGAACTATGGTTGAACCGTGACGCACTTCACCGCCGGTGTCGGCTCGGGATTGCGCCGCCGAATCGAGCGGGCCGGCGGCGACTATCCCCCGCTCTACCCGGCGGTCATCCTGTCGGCCAGCGTGGTCGTGACAGTCATCTCGGTCGCCCAGCGGTACCCGTTCGACCGAATCGGCTGGCTGATCCCAGCGGTGGCGTTCGCCGTCGTCACGCTCACCCTCGACCTCACCCTGCCGCCGACGTCGTATGCGTGTTTCGGGGTCATCACCAGCACCGTCTGCTTCCTGATGATCCCCACGCCGTCCGACGCCGCCCCACTCCAGCTCGTACTGATGACGGCCATCGGCGCCGCCATGTACCCGCTGCGGGTGGGGCTCGTCGTCGGCGCCGTCTGCATCGCGGTGATCGTCGCGTTCGGTGCGGTCGGACACCTCGAAGCACCCGCGCTGTACGGGCTGGGTGTGGCCTGCGGCTGGTTGATCGGGTACATGGTCCTCATCCAGAAGCGACTGGCCGACAACCAGGCCCGTGTCCTGCGAGCTCGCGCGGATCGGGCGGCCAGCGACGAACGCCGACGCATCGCCCGCGAGATCCATGACGTGATTGCCCATTCGCTGTCCATCACGATGCTCAACGTGACCGGTGCTCGGCGCGCACTCGAGCAGGACCGTGACATCGACGAGGCGGTGGACGCCCTCGCCGATGCTGAACGTCAGGGTCGCCAGGCGATGAGCGAGATCCGTTCGATCGTGCACGTGCTGGGAGCCCAGACCGGGCAGTCGGAATCCACCTCCCCGCCGCCGACCGGCAATGACCTCGACCAACTCGTCGATGACTATCGCAAGGCCGGAGTCGACATCGACTATTCCGTTGCCGGCGACATGGACTCGCTGACCGACCCGGTCGGCGCCGCGGTCTATCGCATCGCTCAGGAGTCGTTGGCCAACGTCGTGAAGCATTCGACCGGGAAGCGGGCGCGGCTCGCGGTGACAGTCGGTGAGAGCGTCTCCATCGAGATCGACAATCCCGCTCCGTGCGGTCGTAGACCGACCTGCGACGGAACCGGAATAGACGGAATGACTCAGCGTGCCGCTCTGCTCGGCGGCACCCTCGAGACCTTCCACGCCGACGACACGTGGTCGGTGCGGGCCGCCCTGCCCGCTCGCACCACAAGCGAGGGGATTCGGTCGAAGGGGGTGAGCGTGTGACATCGCTCGGGCCGACCGACGCCGGCACCGAACAGATCCGGGTACTCCTGGTCGACGATCAGGAGCTGATCCGTACCGGGCTCCGGCGGATTCTCCGCGTCCGTGACGGTTTCGACATCGTCGGCGAATGTGCCGACGGTTCCGAGGTACTGGCCGGGATCGCCGAACATCGGCCCGACATCGTCGTCATGGATCTGCGGATGCGCAACATCGACGGCATCACCGCCACGACGATGGTGCAGTCTCTCCGCGAACCGCCACCGGTGCTGGTACTGACCACTTTCGACGACGACGTATTGCTCTCCCGGGTGCTCCGGGCAGGCGCGGCGGGCTTCATCCTGAAGGACTCCCCCGCCGAGGCGTTGATCTGGGCGGTTCGCGCCGTGGTGCGTGACGGCGCCTTCCTCGATCCCGCGGTGACCGAACGGGTGCTACAGGGCTTCCGACGGGCAGGACGCGAACAGGTGCCTGTCGCACCGGAGCTCACCGACCGCGAATCCGATGTTCTCCGGTTGATCGCACGCGGCCAGACCAACACCGAGATCGCTTCGACGCTGGGCATCTCGTCGGTGACGGTGAAAAGCCATGTGAACCATATCTTCACCAAACTCGATCTGCGGGATCGTGCTGCTGCGATCGTCTACGCCTTTGATCACGGGTTGGTCGTCGCCGAATACGACTGAACGGAAACGACTTCGACCTCAGTCGATGAGGTGCACGTCCACGCCATCAGCGAAGCGATACGGTCCGGCCGTCAACAGACCGCCGAAACGCTTGCGCAGGCGCGACATCTCGGCCCGCACCGTGACCGTGCGGTCGTCGACGCCGAAGAGGTGGGCAGACATCTGCGCCGCGGTCACGCCGCCGCGGTGTCGTGCGAGGTGGGTGAGTATCTCGCCGTGCCGCGGGGAACACTGATGTGTCCATCCGCCGCTCGCGCCCTCGACGGTGACGGCGACCTGCGCGCCGCCGGAGCCGGAGGTGACCGTCTGCAAGCTGACCCGCGTCGTTGACGGGTCCGCGGCATCGGTGACACGCACCAACCAGCCGCCCGGCAGTGCCTCCACTTGGCACTCTCCCAAAGCCGAGACGAAGAGCCGACCGGGCCCGACGCCGCGCGGCAGGAGTAGCCGCGACCTTGGGGTCAACGTGTCCACCGCAGCCACCCAGCCGTCGACATCGACCGCCATCGCCGGCCCCGGCGAGCGGGCCAGGATCGGGGCCGCCACTGCGCGCAGTGAGTCCAGACGTCGGTGATGTCGTTCGCGCAGTTGCGACTCGGCCAGCCGGGCGACCGCATGTACGAGCGCCAGGGTGGTCGGGTGGATCGTCGCGGCCGGGCCGCTGACGTCGACGACACCGAGGACGGCACCCGTCCTCGGATCCTTGATCGGTGCACCGGTACACGTCCACGAATGATGGCTCCGGACGAAGTGCTCGGCGGAGAAGACCTGGATCGGCCTGCCCGACATCAGTGCGGTACCGATGGCGTTGGTGCCCACCGAGCGTTCCGCCCAGTCGGCGCCCTCGACGAACCCCAGGTGATCGGCGCGGCTCAGGACCCTCGACGACCCGCTCCGCCACAGCACACGACCGCCGGCATCCGCGATCACGAGGATGTTGTCGCCGTCGGCGATCAACGACTCCAACCCGCGCGCCAACTCGTCGATGACCTCGACCAGCCCCGACTCCCGGCGACGCTCCTCGAGCTCGTCGAACTCCAGTGCGCGCTCAGCCATGCCGTCGGTGTCGGGGTCGAGGCCGGCCTCGCGGAGTCGTCGCCACGAGTCGTCGATCACGCTGCGCGGACGGGCGGGCATCCGCTCGCCGGACATCGCGGCGTGATGCACAGCGCTGAGCACATGGGCGAACTCACGAGGATCGTCACCGGCCTGTACAGCCGGCTCGAGGTCGGATACGGAATCGAAAGCGGTCATCGATCTCGATTGTGCGCCACATCACACGGTCCGGCAAAGCACGGGGCGCCCTCGCAACCCCGTGCAACCCTTGCCGCCCCACGCGGCCGGGGCGTCTCCTGTGGTCACCACATTGTGGTCCGCATCACCATCCGCGGACGCTCTGCACGAAGAAGGAGACCTTATGACCCAGACACTGGAGCCGACCCTCGGCATCGACAACTCCGCGCAACAGCGGATCGACACATGGCTGTCGGAGTTCGAGTCGGCACTCGCGGCGCTCGACGTCGGACGGGCGACGAGCGCTTTCCTGACCGACAGCTACTGGCGTGATCTCACGGCGTTCACCTGGAACATCAAGACGGTCGAGGGGCATGAGCAGATCGCCGACATGCTCACCGCTCGACTCGCCGAGACCCGCCCGTCCGGCTTCAGCACGACCGAACCGGCATCCGACGACGGAGACGGAGTGGTGTCGGCCTTCATCTCGTTCGAAACAGCCGTGGGACGGTGCGAGGGCCACCTTCGACTCCGACCCGATGCCGCCGACGGCCAGGACAAGGCCTGGACACTGCTCACGACGTTGCAGGAGCTCAAGGGCCACGAGGAGCCACGCGGCGCCGGACGCGTGCTGGGGGCGGTGCACGGCTCCGACCCGGACACCCGTTCGTGGGCGGAGAAGAAAGCCGACGAGGAGCGCGAACTCGGGCGAGGGTTACAGCCCTACGTCCTGGTCATCGGTGGTGGGCAGGGCGGCATCGCCCTCGGCGCGCGCCTCCGGCAACTCGGCGTGCCGTCGATCGTCGTCGACCGCCACGATCGACCGGGCGACCAGTGGCGAAAGCGCTACAAGTCGCTGTGCCTTCACGACCCGGTCTGGTACGACCACCTCCCCTACCTGCCGTTCCCCGACAATTGGCCGGTGTTCGCGCCGAAGGACAAGATCGGGGACTGGCTCGAGTTCTACACCAAGGTCATGGAGGTGCCGTACTGGAGCAGAACCACCTGCCTCTCGGCGACCTACGACGACAACTCGGCCCGCTGGACCGTCGAGATCGACCGTGACGGTGAGGCGAGGACGTTGCATCCCACGCAGCTCGTCCTGGCCACGGGAATGTCCGGCAAGCCCGCCATCCCCGAGGTGCCCGGGCAGGACATCTTCGCCGGGGAACAGCATCACTCCAGCGCCCACCCCGGTCCTGACGATTACATCGGCAAGAAAGTCGTCGTCATCGGCTCCAACAACTCGGCGCACGACATCTGTAAAGCCCTCGTCGACAACGGGGTCGACGCCACGATGGTCCAGCGGTCGTCCACCCACATCGTCAGATCCGACTCACTGCGCTCCATCGCTCTCGGCGACCTGTACAGCGAGGAGGCCGTCGCCGCCGGGATGACGACGAAGAAGGCCGACCTGACGTTCGCGTCGCTCCCCTACCGGATCATGCACGAGTTCCAGGTACCGGTGTACGACCGGATTCGCGAGCAGGACAAGGATTTCTACGATCGTCTCGAGGCGGCCGGCTTCGGGGGTCGGGGAGCAGATTCTCGAAATCCGGCGCTAAGGATTTACGGCAGATAG
>NZ_JAMSKS010000042.1:0-15915 GCF_024436645.1 Rhodococcus sp. T9N
GGGGGTCGGGGAGCAGATTCTCGAAATCCGGCGCTAAGGATTTACGGCAGATAGTAGCGTACTATCTGCCGTAACTCGTGAGTCGTCCTGCCGCGATGGTCGTTCCGGAGATGGGCGACTCCGGAAACTATCTGCCGTAGTGCTGAAGGGCGGTCGGGGTGGGATCGGTGAGCTCGCTACCGGCGCGGGCCGCCGGGATCCGGCTGGCGGACGCGACGCGGACCTTTCTGGGCACGATCGCGGCGGTGAACACCCGCCGCGCCTACGCCTCGGCGTTGGATCGGATGGTGCGCGACTTCGGCGCGGACGGCGATGTCGGGTTGTTGAACCCGGATCGGGTGTCGGGGTGGTTCGACTACGTGTGGGGCGACAAGGCCCCCAAGACCTACAACCTCCGGCTGACCGCGGTGTCGGCGGCGTGCGCCTACTGACGCGATCAACAGTGGCTGACCGGCGATCCGGTGTCGCGCCTGCGGGCGCGGCCGAGTGCGCCGGACAACAGCAAGGCGATGACCGCCGCCGAGGTTGCGGAGCTGCTGGGCATGGACGCGGCCCTGCGCGAGCGGGTGTTCTGGTCGATGCTGTATGAGTCCGCCGCGCGGGCGGAGGAGATCCTGAATCTCGACATCGAGGACCTGGACACCGTGAACCGATGCGCCACGGTCACCCGCAAGGGCGGCGCCCGCGAGGTGATCTATTGGCAGACCGGCACCGCACGGCCGCTGCCCCGGCTGATCGCCGGACGGAAGTCCGGGCCGCTGTTCCTGACCGACCGCAAAGCCAAGCCGTCGGTCGCCAAGACCGACACCGACAACTCGACCGGCCGCGCCCGACTTTCCTACCGCCGCGCCGCGACGCTCCTCGAGGAGCACACCGAAGGGATGCGACGCGGACCGTTCACGCTGCACCAGCTGCGGCACTCGCGACTGACCCACGCCGCAGAGAAGGGCGCTTCCACGCCGATGCTGATGGCGTTGAGCGGACACACCTCGGTGCGCAGCCTGGTCAAATACGCGAAGGTCTCCGCCGAGGCGCTGGGGCGCTGGCAGGCCGAGACCGATCCCGCTGCGCGGCGGCGCTCCCGCTGAATCTCTCAGTAGCTGACGGTGACGAGTTCCGGCGCGTGTCTGCGTATCTTGTTCAGCACCTTGACTGTTCGGCCCGAGCGCATCTGCTCGAGGGGGGCCGAAAGAGACCAATCAAGTGCGGCACCGTCGATGGGTGTGGTCTTCCGCGTCCGGGAACTCATAGCCGCTGCCGGGCGTGCGTGGTCGTGGTGTTTGTCGGATCCGGCGGGGGCACGGCCGAGAGTAGGGCCGTGAGGTCGCGCGAGACCTCGCCGGGGTTGGAACAGCCGTGGGAGATGAGCGCGCGGGAGCGCGGCTTCGGTCAGGCCGTATCGGATATGGACGGCGTCGTGGTTCCCGGGAACTCGAATGTGCCGGAGTCGTCCGTCGGTCTACGTGCGTTGCGCGGAGTCGTCCCGAATCTCACTGCGGAGAACGTGTTTGAGGATCTTGCCGGAAGGGTTGCGCGGGATGTCACGGACGATCAGATCGCGCGGCAGTTTGTAGTCCGCGACGTATTCGGCGGCGTACGTCCGCAGCTCCTCGAGGGTCACCTCGCGACCGGGAACCGGGGTCACGATCGCGACGATGGTCTCCCCGAATGTGGCGTGGTCCAGGCCGACGACGGCAACGTCCTGGACGTCGGGGTGCCCCGCGAGGGCGTTCTCGACCTCGATCGAGTAGACGTTGCGGCCGCCGGTGATGATCATGTCCTTGAGCCGGTCGACGATCGTGATGAAACCGTCGGCGTCGCGGACGGCGAGGTCCCCGGTGTGCAGCCACCCGTCTCGGATGGTCTCGGCGGTGGCCTCGGGCTTGTTCCAGTAGCCCTTCATGATGGTCTCGCCGCGCAGGATGATCTCGCCGGTCATCCCCGTCGGGACATCGTTGCCATCCGGATCGACCAGCCGGAACTCGGCATTCGTGATCGGCCAGCGTCCCGTCGCATCGGGACGGACGGCGACCTCGTCAGGCGTGGAGTAGATGCCGGTGGGGCCACCCTCGGTCGGCCCGCACAGCTGGAAGAAGCCGACGTCCGGGAAGGTCGTCACGAGTTTCGCGACCGCAGTCGGCGGCATCGGTGCCGCCCCGAAGAAGCCGAGCCGCCAGTGCGAGAGGTCGCGCCGCTCGAGGTCGGGGACCGTCAACATCATCTGATACATGGTGGGAACACCGAGGAAGACGGTGATCCGGTATCGCTCGAGGGCGTCGAGGACGGCGGCGGGCTCGAATGCCGGCAACACGACGTGGGTGGTGCCCATCGAGAAGCCGCTGAGCACGAACAGCACCAGTTCGGCGCAGTGGTACATCGGTGCCACGTGCAGGTTCCGGTCGAAGGAGTTGACGCCGAGCGAGGACACCGCGTGGCCGACCCACAGCAGCCGGTGGTGATCGAACAGCGCACCCTTCGGTTTCCCGGTGGTGCCGGAGGTGTAGATGATCATGCAGTCGTCGTCCTCGCGCACCTCGACCTGTGGGTCGCTGTCCGGCATGGAGGACGCCAGCTGGACGAAATCGTCGAAGCCGTCCGCGCCGTCCAGCGAAAGCGCCGGGGCAGCGGGCGCCTGCTCCAGCTTGGCCAGGTCCCGCACCGCCGCGACGGTGTCCCCACCGAACAGCAGCACCGACGCGCCGGAGTCCTCGAGCAGATACGCCAGCTCCCGGGCCGTGGACCGCGGGTTGAACGGGGAGACGATCGCGCCGACCTTGAACGCGCCGTACAGCGCGAGGAGGAAGCGGTCGGAGTTCGGCGACAGCACCGCCACGCGGTCGCCCTTCTGCACGCCGAGGGACAGCAGCGCGTTGGCGTACTGGTTGATTTCCCGGTCGAGCTGCCCGTAGCTGCGCTCGACGCCCTCGAAGATCAGCGCGGGCCGGTCCGGGTGGCGGCGTGCGTTCAATGTCAGTTGTCCACCAAGGGTTGCCATGATTCTCCTATGATCGGCGGGTGGTCTGCTAAGCAAATGTGGGGGGACGTTTGGTGAGGACGGCGTCGGCGCCCTCGGCGAAATCCGGTGTGCCGATGAGTTCGATCTGTCCGGCTCGTTCACGCTCGAGGGCGTGGTCGAGGTGGCCCAGGGTGGACGCGGCGAGCGCCCGTCTGGTCAGTTCGAGGGCGCGCCGCGGCCCGGCTCCCAGCGTGCCGGCGACGGCCTCGACATGGGCCGCGAGCTGGTCATCCGGCAGGATCCGGGCCACCAAGCCGGTCTGGGCGGCGTCGGTGGCGGAAAGCCGCTGCCCGAGCAGCGCTAATTCTGTAGCCCGCGCCCGGCCGATCGCCGCGGCGACGAGCGCGGTCGCGCCGCCGTCGGGCATCAGCCCGATGCTGGTGAACGACAACAGGAAATACGCGCTTTCGGCGGCGTAGGTGAGGTCTGCGGCGCAGGCGAGCGCCACTCCGTACCCGACCGCGGGGCCGTTGACGGCGGCGATGACGGGGACCGGCGCGGAGACGATGCCGCGGATCACCCGGTTCGCGGCGTCCATCACCACCTCGGGTTCCTCGCCCGTCACCGCGGTCAGATCCGCTCCCGTGCAGAAGGCTCTTCCCGCGCCGGTGAGCACGATCGCGCGGGCACCGGTCGCTTCCGCCCCGCTGATCGCGGTGTCGAGTGCGACCAGGTCGTCGACGCCGAGGGCGTTCATGCGGCCGGGCCGGTCGATCGTGATGTGAAGCAGGCGGCCGGTGCGGACGGTCCGGATAGCGGTCGGGGTCATCGGATCAGCCGAGCCGCTCGATGATGGTGACGTTGGCTTGTCCGCCGCCCTCGCACATGGTCTGCAACCCGTAGCGTCCGCCGGAGCGTTCGAGTTCGTGCAGCATGGTGGTCATCAGCCGGGTGCCGGTGGCGCCGATCGGGTGGCCGAGAGCGATGGCGCCGCCGTTGGGGTTCACCCGCTCCGGGTCGGCGCCGGTCTCCTGCAACCACGCCATCACGACCGGGGCGAACGCCTCGTTGACCTCGAACACGTCGAAGTCGTCGATGCGCATGCCGGTCCGCTCGAGTGCCCGTTCGGTGGCGGGGATCGGTGCGGCGAGCATCATGACCGGATCGGCGCCGAGCACGGTCAGGTGATGGATCCGGGCCCGCGGAGCCAGGTCGTGGCGGCGTACCGCCTCGGCGGAGGCGATGAGCATGCCCGAGGCGCCGTCGGAGATCTGGCTGGCGACCGCGGCGCTCAAGCGCCCCCCCGGCGTGAGGCTCGGCAGGGCGGCCATCTTCTCCGGTGTGGTGTCGGCGCGCGGTCCTTCGTCGGTCGTCATCTGCTGGTAGGGGAGGATCTCGGCGGCGAAGCGTCCGCCGGCGATCGCCTGCAGCGCCCGGCGGTGGCTTTCCAGGGCGTACTGCTCCATCGCCTCCCGGTCGATTCCCCACTTTTCGGCGATCATCTCGGCGCCGCGGAACTGCGAGATCGTCTCGTCCCCGTAGCGGGCCCGCCACCTCGTCGAGCCCGAGTAGGGGTCGCGCACGCCGAACGCCTCGCCCGCGGTGACCGACGACATCAGTGGGATCTGGCTCATGTTCTGCACCCCGCCCGCGACGATGAGGTCGGCGGTGCCGCTCATCACGGCCTGCGCGGCGAAATGTACAGCCTGTTGCGAGGATCCGCACTGGCGGTCGATGGTCACGCCGGGCACTGTCTCGGGCAGGCCCGCAGCGAGGGCCGCGGTGCGGGCGATATCGCCCGCCTGCGGACCGATGTTGTCCAGGCAGCCGAGGATCACGTCGTCGACCGACGCGGGGTCGACACCGTTGCGTTCGACGAGTGCGCCGATCACATGGGCCGCGAGGTCGACCGGGTGTGCGGCGGCCAGTGCGCCGCGGCGGCGGCCTACCGGGGTGCGTGCCGCGTCGATGATGTATGCCTCTGGCATTGATGTCTCCGAATCGTCGTCTCAGGTGGTCGATGGTTGACGTGTGCGCGAGTGCAGGTAGGCGTCGAGCAGGACGGTCAGCACGACGCGGCCTTCGCTGTCGACCACGGTGCTCTCGGTGGTGACGAGGGCGCGTGCCCGGTCGTCGAACTGGATGTCGTCGATGACGACGGTGCCGGTCAGCACGTCTCCTGGACGCACGGGACGGCGGAACCGCAGATCTCGGATGCCGCGCCCGGCAATGGCCGCCCAGCTGTGCCCCACTGCGTCGAATGTCAGCCGTTGCAGGATCGCCAACGTGTGGATTCCACTGGCGATCAGGCCACCGAACTGGCCGTCCTGCGCCGCCGCCCGGTCGATGTGAAACCACTGGGGATCCCAGTGGGTGGCGAAGTCGACGAGTTCGGCCTCGGTCACCGTGTGTGAGCCCAAGTCGAAACGCTGGCCGATGCCCAGGTCCTCGGCGTATACAAGGCGTGTGTGCTCATGGTGCGATCCCACCTGCACGCCGACGGGTTTCACCGCGGCGCCATGCGGATCGCGCCGTCGAGGCGGATGGTTTCGCCGTTGAGCATCGGGTTGGTCACGATCGCCTCGACCAGCTGCGCGTACTCGGCGGGGTCGCCGAGCCGGTTCGGGTGCGGCACCTGCTGTCCCAGCGAAATCTGAGCCGCCTCGGGCAGCGTGCCCAGCAGCGGGGTCTTGAACAGGCCGGGCGCGATGGTGTTCACCCGGATCAGCAGCGACGCCAGGTCGCGGGCGATCGGCAGGGTGGCGCCGACGATCCCGCCCTTCGATGCCGAGTACGCGGCCTGTCCGATCTGCCCGTCGAAGGCCGCGACCGAGGCGGTGTTGACGATCACGCCGCGCTCGCCGTCGACGGGCTCGTTCTGCGACATCGCGTGCGCGGCGAGGCGGATGACGTTGAAGGTTCCGGTCAGGTTGACCTTGACGATCTTCTCGAATTCGGCCAGCGGGAACGGTCCGTTCTTACCGACGGTCTTGACGGCGTTGCCGATGCCGGCGCAGTTCACGGTGATTCGCAGTGAGGACTCCGCGTTGGCGCGCTCGACCGCCTCGGTGACCGCGGCCTCGTCGGTGACATCCGCCGGAGCGAATTCCACGGTGTCGCCGAGAGCAGCCAGCGCATCCGTGTTCGCGGTGGGCAGGTCGACGGCGATTACCCGGGCGCCCGACTTGGCGAGGGCGGTGACGGTGGCCAGTCCGAGGCCCGAGGCTCCGCCGGTGACGAGTGCGTTGGTTCCGGTGATATGCATGAATACTCCTGACGAAATAGGTTGAGAACATCGGGTTTTTGACAAAGTGAGGTGTGACTGACGCAGTGGTGTCACTGCGCGAAGGTCAACCTCATAAGGCGCGGCCGATGAGTTCCTTCATGATCTCGTTGGTGCCGCCGTAGATCTTCTGCACGCGGGAAGCGGCGTACATCTGCGCGATCGGGTACTCCATCATGTAGCCGTAGCCACCGAAGACCTGCAGGCAGCGGTCGACGATCTCGCACTGCTTGTCGCTGCCCCACAGCTTGGCCATCGACGCGGTCGCCGCGTCGAGGGTGCCGTCGAGGTGACGCTGGATGCAGTGGTCCATCAGGGTCTTGCCGGCCAGCACGTCGGTCTTGCACTCGGCGAGTACGAACTTCGTGTTCTGGAAGTTCAGGATCGGCTTGCCGAAGGCGTGACGTTCCTTGGCGTACCTGATGCTCTCCGCCACCGCGGCCTCGGCCACCGCGACACCGCCGACACCGAGGATCAGCCGCTCACGCTGCAGCTGACCCATCAGCTGGTAGAAGCCCTGCCCCTCGACGCCGCCGAGCAGATTCGCTGCCGGCACCCGCATGTCGGTGAACGACAACTCGCGGGTGTCCTGGCCGTGCTGGCCGATCTTGTCCAGCACCCGCCCACGCTCGAACCCCGGAAGATTCTCCGTCTCCGCGACGAGCAGCGAGATACCCTTGGAACCTTGGCTCGGGTCCGTTTTGGCGACGATGACGAGCAGGTCGCAGTGCGACGCGTTCGAGATGAACGTCTTCGAGCCGTTGATCACGTAGTGGCCGCCGTCGCGAACCGCGGTGGTCCGTACGGCCTGCAGGTCCGAGCCGGTGCCGGGTTCGGTCATCGCAATGGCGAGGACGCTCTCACCGCTCGCACATTTCGATAGCCAGCGCTTCTTCTGGTCCTCGGTGGCATAGGCGGCGATGTAGTGCGCGACGATCGTCGAGTGCACGGCGAAGCCGAACGCGGTGTCGTGGGCGTAGGCGATCTCCTGCTGCACGATCGCCTCGTGGCCGAAGTTGCCGCCCCCGCCGCCGTATTCTTCGGCGATGTCGAGGCACAGCAGTCCCGCGGCGCCGGCCTTGGTCCAGAACTCGCGGTCGACCTGGTGCTGCGCGGCCCAACGGTCCTGGTTCGGGGTGGCTTCCTTGCGGAAGAACTCGGCGGCGTGCTTACGCAGCAGCGCCTGATCGTCGGTCTCCCACGGGGAGCGGTAATCGGGGAACAGCTCGCTCATGATCGGTCCTACTTTCCGGTGAATTCGGGGGCGCGCTTGGCGAGGAACGCGGCCTGGCCCTCGCGGCTGTCGGCGGAATGGATGGCAACGTGAAAGTTGCGCTTCTCGTGCTCGAGTCCTTGCGCCAGAGAGGTTTCCAGGGCCTGGAGGGCGGCATCCTTGGCCAGCGCCACCGCGAGCGGTGAGTTGGCGGCGATCCGCTGCGCCATGGCGACCGCCGCTTCGAGGGCGGTGCCGTCCGGGACGGTCTCGGCGACGATGCCGGCCGCGCACGCCCGCTGTGCGGACAGGAAGTCGCCGGTGAGCAGTAGGGCCATCGCCTTGGACTTGCCGACGGCCTGAATCAGGCGCTGGGTTCCGCCGCCGCCCGGGATCACGCCGAGCTTCACCTCCGGGACACCGAACTTGGCGGATTCGCCGGCGATGACGATGTCGCAGGCAAGCGCCAACTCGCAGCCGCCGCCGAGTGCGAGGCCCTCGACCGCAGCGAGGACCGGCTTCGGGAATCGGCCCAGGTCGGCCCAGATGGTGCCGCCCAGCGCGGCTCGATCGCCGAGCAGCGACTGGTCGCGAATGGCGTCGAAATTGGTGATGTCGGCTCCGGCGCAGAAGATCCCGCCGGCGCCGGTGAGCACGATGGCACGGATCTCGTCGTCGTGCCGAGCCGCGACGAGCTCGGTGTTCAAGGCGGTGAGCACCGCCTCGTTCAGACTGTTGCGAGCCTTGGGCCGGTTGATCTCCAGGATCAGGAGGTGGCTGTCGCGGGCCGTGCGTAGCGGGGCGTTGTCGGGGTTCATCGGACGTCCTCGTAGACGTTGGTGTGCGCGGCGCGCATGGCCTTCTTGTCGAGCTTGCCGACGCTGGTGCGGGGCAGCTGGTCCAGATACAGGACGGTCTCGGGCAATTGCCATTTGGCGAATGCATCGGCGAGCAATTCGTGGATCTCCGACAGTGGAAGTTCCTGCCCGTCGGTCGTCACGACGAGTGCTACTGGACGCTCCTGCCACTTCGGGTGCGGGACGCCGATGACGGCCGCCTCGGCGATCTTCGGATGGGCAACGAGTGCGTTCTCCATGTCGATGGAGGAAATCCATTCGCCACCCGACTTGACCACGTCCTTGATCCGGTCGGTGATCTTCAAGTAACCATTCGGGTCGATGGTCCCGACATCGCCGCTACGCCAATACCCGTCGAGGAACTTGTCGGCGTCGTCGTCGAGCTTGTGATAGCGCTCGATGATCCACGGTCCGCGCAGCAGCACTTCACCCTGACTCGTGCCGTCGTGCGGGAGATCGTTGCCTTCCGCGTCGACGATCCGGATGTCGATGCCGTTGACCGGCAAACCCTGCTTACGCTTGAGATCCCACTTCTCCTCGTCCGAGATCACACCGCGCAGCGAGGGCTTCAGTCCCCGGTTCACCGCGACCAGAGGGGTGGTCTCGGTGGCGCCGTAGGCGTGGATGACGTCGGCTCCAGTGATGTCGTGGAAGTCGCGCATCAGCGACAGCGGCGGCTCGGTGGCACCGGACAGCAGCCGCGCGCGGGAGAAGTCCGGTGCGACCGCAAGCGTCTTGATGTAGTTCATCATGGGCTGGAAGATCGCCGGCGCACCGTTTGCGACGGTGACTTGCTCCGCGATCATCGCGTCCACGAGGACGGATGTGTCCTCGGCGATGTAGCGACCGGGCAGCACGATTTTTGCGGCACTGTAGGCGGCCGCCTGGGGTAGGCCCCAGCCCTGGCCGTGGAACATCGGCGTGATGAGCATGACGGCATCGTCGCTGCTCATCCCGAGTCCGGCGACCTCGGCGAGGGTGTGCAGGTAGATGCCGCGATGCGAGTAGTAGATGCCCTTGGGCCTGCCGGTGGTGCCGGTGGTGTAACACGCGCTGTAGGAGGAGGTTTCGTCGATGACCGGCCAGTCGATCTCCGGGCCGGCGTCCGCGAGCAGGTCCTCCCAGTGCACCGCGTGCGGGAGCGTGGTGGTGATGTCGGCCAGCGGCTTATCGGTCATCACCACCCACGTCTTCACGTTCGGCGTATGCGGTGCCAGCGCCTCGGCAACCGGAAGCAGCGACTCGTCGATGAGGACCACCGATGCATCACTGTGTCCGGTGACGTAAGCGAGATCCTCTGGCGCCAAACGCAGGTTCATCTGCAACATCACGGCAGCGAGGCCGGGAATCGCCCAGTACAGCTCGTAGTGCCGCTTGCTGTTCCAGTCGAGGATCCCGACCACATCGCCCGGCCCGACGCCGATCGAGCGAAGTGCATTGGCACTTCGTTGGATTCGCGCGTAGGCATCGGCGTAGGTGTACCGGTCCCAGCCGCCGTCCGCGGTGCGGTACACGATCTCCTGCTCGGGATAGGTGCGCGCGGCGTGCCGGATGATGGTGGTGGTGTTGAGTTGATAGTGGTCGCCGTGGGTGGAGGGCAGGCCCCTCACGATCTCGTGGCTCATGACGTCCTCAGATGCGTTCGATGATGGTGGCGTTCGCGGTGCCGGTGGCCTCGCAGACGGTCTGCAAGCCGAACCTCTTGCCGGAGCGTTCGAGTTCGCAGAGCAGGTCGGTGAGCATCCGGGCTCCGGTCGAGCCCAGCGGGTGGCCGAGGGCGACGGAGCCGCCGTTGACGTTCAGCTTGTCGTCCGGGACGCCGAATTCCCGTTGGAAGATCAGCGGCACACCGGCGAAGGCCTCGTTGACCTCGAACAGGTCGATCTCCTCGACGGCCAACCCGCTTCGGCCGAGCGCCTTGTGGGCGGCGTCGAGGATCGCGGTGAACTGGATGATCGGGTCGGCGGCGGCGACCGACAGCGCGCGGAACCGGGCGCGTGGGATGAGGCCGTTGCGCTCGGCGTACTCGCGGTCGGCGATCAGCAGCGCGGCCGCGCCGTCGCTGATCTGCGAGGAGTTGGCCGCCGTGGTCCGCCCGTCGGCGCCGAACACGGCTTTCAGGCTCGCCATCTTGGCGGGGTCGATGTGCTCGCGGATGCCCTCGTCCGAGTCGATGACCGGACCGGTCGGGTCGTCGGGGTCGGCGGTGATCGGCACCATCTGGTCGCGGAACTTCCCGGCCCGCGTCGCGGCGTGCGCCCGCTCGTGGCTGCGAGCGCTGAACGCGTCCAACGCCGCTCGGCTCAGGTCGAACCTCTCGTTCATCAGCTCCGACGACGGGCCCTGCGCCATCAGCCCACCGTCGTAGCGGTCGAGTTCGCGCGGGCTGTACTGCGGGCCGAGCGGCGCGCCGGGCAGGAACGCCGGAGGCATCGGCACCCGTGACATCGACTCGACGCCGCAGGCGATCACCAGGTCGTGGGAACCCGCCATCACCGCCTGGGCGGCGAAGCTGACCGCCTGCTGCCCTGAACCGCACTGGCGGTCGATCGTCACCGCGGGGACCGACTCGGGCAGCCCGGCGGCGAGCACCGCGTGGCGGCCGAGATTGCCCGACTGGACATCGTGCTGGATGACGCAGCCGGTGATGACGTCCTCGATCGCGGCGGGGTCGACGCCGGCGCGGGCCACAAGCTCCCGCAGCGTCTGCCCGAGCAGGTCCACCGGATGCCATGCGCTGAGGATCCCTCCGCGACGGCCGACCGGGGTCCGGACCGCGCCGACGATAACGGCCTCGCGAACACTCATGACAAAGCTCCTTGTGCTGAATTACGGGGTGCCGAATCGCGGATTCCGATCAGGGGAATGTCGAGGCGCTTCGCGACCTCCTCCCATTCGCGCGTCGGCTTGGAAAGAAACGTCTGCTCGAGCTCCTCCTGGGTGCCCTCGACACCGAGACCGGCGCGGGCGCGCTCCCAGAAGTGCGGCTCGAGCGCGGCCAGCGCGACGTGGCCGTCGGAGCTGGAGTAGATCCGGTAACCGGGATGCGCCCCGCCGAGCGGCGCGCCCGCTCCCATCAGACCGTGCCGAACTGCGGCGCCGGCGTCGGCGGCCGCCTGTTCGAGGACGACCCGCTCGCGGTGTCCCACGCCGGACTCCGCGGCCACGCGCAGGGCGAGCAGGGCCGCGGACACGGCGCGCTCGGCGCCGAGCAGGTCGGCCACCGGGACGGTCGGCATCGTCGGCGGCTGGAGAGTGCCGTGCAGGGCCTGGTACGTCAGGTCATGGCCGGGCTGCTCCGCCGCGATCCCGTCGTGCCCGACGATCTCGATATGCGACAGGTGCGGATTCGCCGCGGTCAACTCGTCCAGGCCGAGCTTGACCAGCGCCGAGGGGCGCATGGCGGTGAGCATCAGGTCGGCACGCGACAGCTCGCGCGCCGCCACCGCCCGATCAGCGGGGTCCTTGAGGTCGAGGGTCACGACCCGCTGGCCCACAGTGAGCTCGTCGTACCACGTCGGCGCCACGGCCCGCAGCGGGTCGCCGGCCGGCGGTTCGATCTTGGTGACGGTGGCGCCCAGCGCCCGTAGCCGCGCGGCGGCGAGCGGGCCCGGCAGATTGATCGCGAGCGACACCACCTGCACGCCCTGCAGCGAACTCGACTGCGACATCATCAACCCCTTTTTGACTATACTGATGTATAGCCATTAATGCGCATGTACTGTCTAATGTCAAGGGTGTATGCTTTTTTCTCTGATAGGAGGCAATTTCTGTGACCGACCCCCGCGCCAGTGACGAGGACCTCACCGCGAAGGCCCGCATTCGCAACGCCGCGCTCGACCTCTACGCCGAGCGCGGCGAGGATCGCGTCTCGATGCGCGCCGTCGCCGCCGCCGCCGGGGTCGCCGTGGGATTGGTGCAGCACCACTTCAAGACCAAGGACGGGCTACGCGTCGCCGTCGAGCAACTGGTCGTCGACTATTACGCTCTGGCGATCGCCTCTGTGCCGGACGAGGGCGCCCCAGCGCAGGTCGCCGCCGCTCGAGACGAGGCGGTGCGGCACATGCTCGCGACGCATCCGACGGTGGTGAACTACATCCGGCGCGCTGTGCTCGATCCGCAGGGAAAGAGCGAGTTACTCGAGCGGCTGACCGACCTGAGTCGCAGAGAGATCTCCAAACTCCGCTATTCGGGCAAGACCTCGACACGGCGATCCGAGTCCTCACAGGTCATCGGGCTGATGGTTCGTCAGCTGGGGCAGCTGCTCATGCAGCCGATGATCGATGACATGTGTGACTTCCTCGACCGGACGGGCGTGCCGCACAGCGACAAACTGACGCTCTCCGTGACCGTAATCTAGCGGTAGTTTGTTGGGTCAGGTCGGAGGTAGAGGTGCAGGCCGTGGCCTGTTTCGCGGCTCAGGAGAGACTTCCGCCGACATGCGTCGTCAGGTCCTGAGCGGTCATCCGCCACCCTTCGACTCGCGCTACTCGTCGTCGTCGGCGTCCGGGTCGCGCAGCGGTCGGTGAACTCCGCTGGGGTCGGGCAGGTGGAAGCTGTAGTGCCCGTCGATGCCGATGTGGGCGCGCACGAACGCCGACAATCGCTCGACATCGGTGTCGAGCACCGGGTATCCGCCGGCTCGCAGCGCGGCGAGGGCGCGGTTCTCGTAGACGGTGTTCCACACGACGACGCAATTGAGCACCAATCCCAGCGCCGAGAGCTGGTCTTCCATGCCCTCGTAGTAGGCGCGGGTCATCTCGCCCTTGCGGCCGTGATAGATCGTGCGCGCCAGGTCGTGACGACCCTCGACGAGATTGGACTGGGCCTTGCCCTCGCGCCGGTAAGGTTCGTCGTCGGCCAGGCGCAGGATGTGCAGGGTCTTGAAGATCCGCCCGAAATGGGCGATGGCCTGGCCCAACGCGGTCGGCTGCCCGTCGCGGGAGATCATCCTGGTGACCTCGTGCGCCGACACCTCACCGGAGTGGATCGACACCGCGATCCGGCACATGTCCTCCCAGTGCGCGGCGATCTTGGCGGTGTCGATCACCCCGCGCGCCGCCTTGTCCAGCGGCCCGTAGTCGGCTCGGGCGTCGATGCGCCACAACCGCTGATCGGGCAGGTTCGCCAGCTGCGGCCGGTACTGGCGGCCGATCAGATGCAGCAGTCCGAACACGATGTCGGAATACGACCCGGTGTCGGTGATGATGACCTCCGGAATCCGCCCGCCGTGCTGGGACACGATCACGTCGATGGTGTGCAGCGAATCGCGAGGTGTTCCGCGCAGCACCTTGCCTGCCAGCCCGGCGGACTGGTCGTTGAGCATGTTCAACCAGGTGATGCCCAGTTTCCGGCCGAAGTACTTCGGGTTCGGGCGGGCGTTATGGGTGCGCACGGGCACCACGAACCGCATCCCGTCCACCGAGGCGACCAGCCCGCCGCCCCACGCTTGGGCCAGGGGGATGTCGGCCTGGGCGTCGACCAGCACGGCGTTGGCCGCCTCGATGGTCTCGGCCCGCACGTAGCACTGGTCGACGTGCAGCAGCCGATCCCTGGTCAGGGCGTCGACACCAGGCGTTGTCACCGGTTTGAACCCGACGTTCATCGCATAGGAACAGAGCACGGCCGCCACCGACAAGCCGAGGTCGGCGACGCGGGCCTCGTTGCCCGAGGTGTGGGTGAACGCCTCGGTGAAACCGGGATGCCAGCTCATCACCTCCGTGACCAGTTCCGGCAGGTCCACACGCGGGATCATCGCCTCCACCCGGCGGCGCAGGTCGACCAGCGACGCGGGCTCGGCCTTGGCGTCCAGCGCGGCGACGTGCAGTTTGCCGTCGGCGTCGATGCTGGCTGGGGTGTCCTCGCCCAGCCGTGCGGCCAACTCCCGATAAGCGGTCTCCAACGCCGTCGCGTGATCGGTCAGCAGCTGCGTCGGCGCGGCGGGCAGGCCCAGCGCGTTCATGCCGGCGTCACGCGCAGCCTCCCAGGCTTCGCCTGCCAGCAGGTGCGCCCGCGGGTCGCGCCACCGCGACGAACGCACCGCGAAGATGCTGCGGTGCTTGAGGTGTCGGTGGAACTGTTCCAACACGCAGATCGTGTAGGAGTTCCGGTCGACGGTGCCCTCCGGTCGGCCCGGCGTGTAGATCAAGCGCTTCCACGCGCCGACGATCAAGTCGTGGTCGACCTTGCGGGCGTCCAGCAGGTTTGCCGGGATCTTGCCCGACGACCTGGATGTCAGCAGCTCGGCGAGGGTCTTCATTGCCGCCAGGACGGCGGCGCCGTCACTGGTCGCGCCGAACTCGATCGTGTCCATCAGCATCGACAGGAACGGGCGGACCGTGGCGAACTTGCCGGCCAACTCGATCAACCGCTGCCCATCCAGCTCCGCGTCGTCGGCGGGCACCAGCTCGTCGACCGCCTGGACCGCGTGCCGCAACTCGGCCCGGGTGACGGTCTTCTCGATCATGTCCAACACCACGCCCAGCCCGACGTCCTGGTTGACCTCGACCATCTCCAGCAGCACCTTCACCGCTGCCGCGAGCTTGCCTGCGTTGCGTGACACCCTCGGATAGCGACGCAGCTTCTCCTCGCGAGACTCCCGCTCGGCCTTGGACAGAAGCTTCGTCGTCATCAACATGTCGAAGGTCTCCAACACGTCGTCGACCGCCCGCGCGCTCAACACAACGACCGTCGCGGCCAGCACCGCCAAGCGCTGCTCACGCGTGGGCAGCCGCCGCAGCGCGGCGGCCTTGCTCGCCAACCCGTAGGTCGCCAACCCCGTCAACCGACGCGGCGGGATCGCCCTCACGTCGATGCTGTCCACCCCGACCGCTTGCAGGTCGACAACCCTGCGCAGCGCCGCGAGCATCCCCTTCGACGACGCCTTGAACACGCCCTTGCGCAGCCGCTCCAGCTCGCTGACCTTCTGCCCGCCCTCCGCAGGAACCTCCAGCAGCCGCAACAAGGCAGACGCGGACTCCGAGGTCAGCTGCTCGCCGAGCTGGCGCCACAACCGGGCGTCCGCCGCGTTGCGGCCGTCGCCGATCAGCCGCTCCAACGTGGTGATCCCCGGCAGCAGCGCCTGACGCTTCCGCAGCCATGTCACTGCGTCGCCGAAGATCGCCTTCGGTCCGTCGCCGGTCATCCACGCCTGGTCGACGATCCACGACGTGAGCTCCGACTCCATCTCGCCGAACGGCTTGAGTCCGTACACCTGCTGGATTTCCCAGGCGTGTTCGAGCTTGGTCTTCTCCCGATCGGTGTACCGCTTCACCATCGACGGATCGGAGATCTCCAACTGCTCGGCCAGATACTCGATCAACGCGGGCGGGACATCCAGCGGATCAGCCAGGAACATTCCCAGGTGACGCACCGTCACCACCTGCACCGCGAACCCCAGACGGTTGTAGTCGCGCCGCCGCGCAGCGATCAGCCGCCGGTCCTCGTCATCCAAGTAGCAGTAACGCTCCAGCTCCTGCCGAGACAACGCACCGAACCGGCCATAGCCGCCCTCATCAGTCACGACGACATGAAATCACCTACAGCGCAAGGTCGCTCGGCGATTGCCCCTTAGCGCCGGATTTCGTCAATCTGCTCCCCGACCCCC
>NZ_JAMSKS010000043.1:0-10265 GCF_024436645.1 Rhodococcus sp. T9N
CAGGACCGCACCGGCAAGGGGGGGATGAAGATCAGCTCGGGCAGTGACGAGCAGCCGATGCCGTTCAACGTCGGCGCCTCCGATGCCGGTGACTACCTCCGCAATGAGCTGAACACCTGGGCTCGACTGGTATGCGAGGAGCGCTACATCTCCTACGACGGCTCGGATTCTGTCGTGGGGGTGTCGGTGTGGTTGCGGAAGAATCTGGCGTCTCTGGCGATGACTCAGGGTGCGGAGGATGCGTTGCCGGGGATCGAGGGGGCGATGAAGCGGTGCCGGCGGGCGATGGACATTCCTGCGGATGACGATGTTGCTGTTCCAGTGGTGGATGTGGCTCAGGCCCGGAACTCGGAGTTGAATGCTGCTGCGATTGCCCGGATGCGGCATGAGTTGGGGTTGCCGGAGTTGAATGCTCGGCGGATCGAGACGTTGTTGAAGGCGGGGGCGTTGAAGCCGTGTCGGGTGGTGTCGATGCCGAAGAGGGATCTGGTGGTGTATCGGCTGGGGGATGTGCTGGATGCGCATGAGCAGTTTCCGTGCAGGCAGAGGAAGATGAGCGCATGACGATCGTTGAGTTCCTCGAAGCACGGCTGGCGGAAGATGAAGCTGTGGCGCGTGAAGCGATCACACCCGACCGGCCTGGCACCCACTGGGAGTGGGAATCGACGGCCGATGACGACGATCCAGAGTCGCCGCGCTGGCTGCGCACCGTCGAAGAGTTCCCGACCACGAGTGGAGTGGGGGACCTTCCGGGCTTTCCTCTCGGTTATGACTGCAAGGCCGAGCCGTCGCCAGCCATGGATCACATCGCCCGCCATGACCCCGCCCGCATCCTCCGTGAGATAGCAGCCAAACGATCGGTCATCGGTAAGTATCTATGGGCAGATCGTGTCCGAGAGCAGATGGAAGAAGACGATGACGATGTCAAGTGGGAGTGGATCTTCAAGTCTGAGGCACTAGTTGAAGTGCTGCGCGCTCTCTCCTGTATCTACTCCGATCATCCTGACTATCAGAAGGAGTGGGCATTGTGAGCTTCCTCAGTGAATGGAAGAAGAAGCGACATGTGAAGCTACGGATCACAATGCCGAATGGATTCCAGAGCTTGATCTCGGTAATGCCAAACGATGACCGGGAAATCAGACTCGCCGTCAACAATGACGGAAGCGTGCGCGCAGAGGGCGGATGGACGATATGACCGACTGGACTGAGAGGCGCAGAGTCGCAGAGAGCCTCCTGTCTCAGAAGCCAGGCTGCGAGAACGACAAGAACCTGATCATGGCCCTGCTCATCCTCCAGATCGACGCGATCAAGACCATTGAGGTGCAGCGCGCTGAACTGGATATGGAAGCCCTCGGCAGTACGCCTGTATCAACTGGATAAGTGGGTAGTGACCCTGTAGGCTTCGCCTTGAGCGCGGAGTGGATGAGAATCCACTGTCGCGCTTGAGTCATATCTGGGGTGAGTTCCACTGCTTACCCGCCGGTGAGTGATGTTGCCTCACCTGCACATTCTTGTGGTCAATCACTGCGCACACATCTGCATCTTCGGCGCTCCGTGAACTGACCACAATCCCCTGAGGTGTTGCCGCTCAGCCAGCGCAGCCTCAGGATGCCCCGCCACTGCCAACGCGGTCGGCGGGGCCACAAACTTCGCGTCACTCGGTAGTCCTGGACCTGAATCGAGGGCCTTGATGCGCGCAACGATGACTATCCTCGCCGTGTCCGCCTTCGCCTCACTGCTTCTCGCCTCACCTGCCAACGCCCGCAACGTGATCGTTGTCGACGGCACAGGCAGGGCTGGTGCAGCACTGTTGGCTCCGGAGATCCAGCCGGGCGACACGGTGACGTACATCGACTACCCGGCGACGGTGTTGTGGCCGAGCTACGACCAGTCGGTGGCGGCTGGGAGTCAGGCTCTGCGTGAGGAACTCGCTGATGCACCTGACGACACTCTTGTAGTGGCGTACAGCCAGGGCGCCAGGATCGCCGGTGATGTCCTCACGGAACCGCAGAACGCCGGCGTGTCCGGGGTGCTGTATTCCGTCCTCGATGACGGAGTGCTCAGCCTGGGCGAGTTCATCGCCTGCACCGAGTGCGAGCCCGAGTGGTTCGGTACCGACGACCAAGGCGGTGAGTGATGATCCAAGCCGAGAGCACGCTTACGGATGGCGAAGGCGCCGACACGATCTACATCTTCGGCCATCTCAACGGTAGAGAAGCCCTGGCCCGCTATGTCGACAGCCTGTTGCGCATCGGGCGTCACCAAAGCGCAGAGGGGCGGTGAGTCCAGTGATGAGTATCGATGACCAGCTGTATGACGTTTCCAACAAGATCCGAATCGCGCAGTTCGACAACGACCTCACTGCGATCGAAGTGCTAGAGACCACGATGGATCACCTGCTCGACTCCAAGCATGTGCAGATGCATGGAGGCAGGCGATGACTGGATATGCATGCAACTGCAGAGACTGTGCACCTCCCACTTACTGGTGGGCCACCGAGGATCCAGTGACTCTGCAGCATGTTCAGTTCTCGGTGCCGGAACCTGAGTTCTACCCCGACGATCTCGGCCTGCCCTTTATGCTTCGGCCCCAAGTCTGCTTCATTACGGTGGGGAGCGAGACGGTAACGCTCACCACCTCTAAGGATTCAAGACACACTGCACTGCGGGCCATCTTCCTTAGTGATCACAAGACACTGAAGCGCGTCGAGATTCACTGCGCTGTACCGCCTGCCGGCAACTGGCATGAGATGGCCGACGCCTGATGGCATGGAGCAAGCAAGCCGACCGGTACCGCGGTGTGCCACGAGATGTAGCCCACCGCATCCGCGTCCGTGACTCGTACACATGTCAAGCGTGTGGAGCACAAGGCCACGAGGTAGACCACAAGGTCAACGTCAAGGCCGGCGGTACCGACGAGGACCACAACCTGCACACGCTGTGCACCCCATGCCATAAGGCCAAGACAGCCGGCGAGTCACGCCGAGCGAGAGCCGCCAAGCGATCCCGACTGACGCTACCCATGCAGAGGCACCCCGGGCTTCGCTGACCACATAAGCACCCTCGGCTGATCCCCAAGGGCAGGAGAGCCTCGCAGTCCCAATGCTGCGAGGCTCTCCGACATTCATTGGGAGTAACTGATGTCGCACAACAAGGACCTGCCCTGCTCGCAATGTGGAGACCTAATGTGGAGGGGCACATCGTCACTCCCTGAGGGGCAAGCAACGTGTCGGCCATGCCGGAGGATGCGCAACGCACGCCCGCGCATCTGGACATGGAACTGCGGCCATTGCGGTAAGTCTTGTCAGCGACCAGTAGCGCGAGGGCAGAAGCCTCGCTGGTGCTCCCCGGAATGTAAACAGGCAGGCAACCAGAAGAACTCATGCATCGAGTGTGGGAGCACAGGAGTGCGGCGCGACAGCGTTCGATGTTCGGCATGCAAGAGCGCACAGTTGCTCGCATTCGAGCAGCAGCGCAAGGCCGATGCCCGAGCGACGCGTAGGCGTAGAGCCCTCAGTCGTCAATTGAGAGCAGCTCAGGGCAGCGTGAGCGCGTCAACCAAAGCTCAGATCTCCTGTGCCATATGCACCACCAAGTTCATAGCAACATGGTGGGGCGAACAGTCGACATCACGTACCTGCTCGGACACGTGCGCAGCGAGGTATGACAAGCAAGTCCGCGGACTCAGCAAGGACCGCCGTCGCGCACGAATGAAGAATGCGTACGTTGCGGATGTCCATCGAATGAAGATCTTTGAACGTGATCGCTGGCAGTGTCACATATGCAACACCCGAGTGAAGCGCGACATGGTCGTGCCACACCCGCTGGCTCCCACGATTGATCACCTCATTCCACTGGCGGCAGGCGGCACACATGAGCCGGCCAATGTTGCGACAGCGCACTTCCTGTGCAACAGCAGGAAGGGAGATCGCGGTGCCGGTGAGCAGCTCGCCCTGATCGGCTGAGGGGGCTAAATCCATGAGGGTGGGGCATGCCTCTGGATTGAAATCGAGCCCGACGGCGCCTTGCATACAGCCGCTGACCCCGTACGGGATACAAGGCCGCTCCGACTAAGGATTTCGACCTTCGGGTCACAGTTCTAGAGGCCGTCCTGGTGGCGGCCTAGACCCAGGAGGTCGCCATGCCAGGTCCAGTTCCCAAGCCGGAATCACAGCGGCGCCGGCGGAATAAGCCGAAGTCCTACGGCGAGGCCGAGGGTGAGAAGCATGAGGGCGCCGTCGATGCCCCCGAGTTGGGATTCGACGCGCACGATCTTGTGAAGGACTTGTACGGCTCCCTTGCAGGGTCGGTGGAGGGTAAGTACTTCTCGCCGGCCGACTGGCAGCGCGCCCGACTGGAGTTGCACTACCTGAACGAGCTGTTGACCTCGGGGCGAACCCCCGGTGCACAGGCTTGGGCGGCAGTGCAATCCGGCCTTGCGGCACTGTTGATCTCGCCGGCCGACAAACGGCGTATCGGTATCGAGCTTCAGGCGAAGCGCGTCGATGCCGATGAGGATGCTGCCGTAGCCAACATCGAAGAGTGGCGTGCCCGCCTCGGCGGCTGACCGCCTCGCAACCCTTCCTGAAACTCTTCCCGAGTTGACCCTCGGCTTCGAGGCTGCCAAGTGGGCGATGAAGTACCTACGTCAGCCGAATGGACCTCATGCCGGTGAGCGGTTCAACTTTACGCCTGGTCAAATGCGTTTCTTGTTGCATTGGTACGCGCTGAACGAGGACGGTTCGTGGATCTACCACTACGGCGTTCGGCGGTTGGCGAAGGGCTCCGGCAAATCGCCCTTCGCGGGCGTGCTGTCGCTGATGGAGCTCTGCGCTCCGGTGCGACTGCTGGACTTAGACTCTCACGCTCCGGGTGGTTGCGTCGGCAAGCCGGTCGCAATGCCGTGGGTGCAGATCGCAGCGACGTCGGAATCGCAGACGGCGAACACGATGCGTATGGTCCGGGCGTTCGCGCCCAAGGGGTCGAGGGTGACGTTGGACCACGCCTTGGTTCCAGGGAAGACGATCTACGACAAGGGCGAGGACGGGAAGCTCCACACGATCACAGCGTCAGCGCACTCCGCGGAAGGTGCTGAGGCCTCGGCGATTGTGGCGGATGAGACGGAGTGGTGGCTGCCTGGAAATGGCGGTCCGACACTGCACGCGACGCTGATGGACAATCTCGCGAAGTCTGGTTCACGGATGCTCGAGACGGCCAATGCGTGGAAGCCGGGTATTGGTTCCGTTGCCGAGTCGACCTGGGATGACTGGGTTGCGCAAGAAGATGGAGTCACGCGCAACGAGTCGAAGATCCTGTACGACGCCCGAATGGCGCCGCCGGATACGGATCTCGCCGACGAGGAGTCGCTTCGCAAGGCGCTGGAGTTCGTCTACGACGATTGCCCTTGGGTGAAGTACCCGCCGATCATGACTCGCATCTGGTCTCCGTCGTCGAAGGTTGACGACTCGAAGCGCAAGTACATGAATTGGCCGACTGCGCCGGAAGATTCATGGGCGGATCCGCAGCAGTGGGCGGCGATGGGGCCTTTGAATCACGGGCGCGTAGTCGAGCCTGGCGAGCGGATCGTGATGTTTTTCGATGGCTCGAAGTCGCGTGATGACTCGGCTCTTCTGGGGTGTTGCATGGCTGATGGTCATGTCTTCACCCTCGGAGTGTGGTCGCCCGGCAATAGTCACGACGGCGAATCCGCCTCGGTGGATGTCGAAGCGGTCGACTTGCGGGTCCAGAAGGCGTTCGACGAATACGAGGTCGTTGCGTTCTTTGCTGACGTCCGAGAGTTCGAGTCGCTGACGAAGATCACGTGGCCGCAGCGGTATCGAGATGTTCTGCAACTCTGGGCGGTTCCGGGCGGTAAGTCACCGGAGCCGATCGCATGGGATATGCGCTCGCACTCGTACGACTTCGAAATGGCGGCTGAACTCGCCGAGGCGGAGATCCGAGAGGGTGCCTTCACTCACGACGGGGATGCGCGCACGTCGGCGCATGTCCGGAACGCACGACGTCATGAAGGTCGATATGGGGTGTCGGTCAAGAAAGAGACCCCGAACTCGCCGGACAAGATCGACGCCTGCGTGTGTGTCATCGGCGTTCGCATGGTCTATCGGCTCGTCCTGAATGGCAAGACCGTCAAGCAGCGCACTAATGAGGCGTTCTTCGTCTGAGAATTGAGGTGGTCTGAGTGAACAAGGCCCAGGCCATAGATGCGGCGAGGAATGTTCTCGTCAGTGCCCGGTCGTACGAGGCTCAGCGTTTGGATCGGATTGCGGCGGCGATGCTTCCGTGGACTCCCGAGAATGCGATGGGTCACCTCCACGTGAAGGGTCAGACGGGCGATCCGCATCCGTTGGCGGGTTTGGCTTTGCGGGCGCAGACGAACTTCCTTCCGCTGGTGCTGGATACGTTCTCGCAGTCAATGAAGGTGGACAACTACTTTTCGAGTGCGGACAAGGTGACGGCGCGGCCGTGGCAGTGGTGGCAGCGCAACAAACTCGATGCTCGTCAGGCCGGCGTTCATCGGAGCGCCTTGCAGTATGGCGCGTCGTATGTGTCGGTGCTTCCGTCGCTCGTCTCGGGTAGTGAGGATGCGGCGTTCATTCGCGGCATCTCACCTCGGCAGATGACAGCCCTGTACGGGGAGCCGATGGAGTGGGATCCGCGGCGCGACACCCCGACTGATGACGACTGGCCGATTATGGCGCTCGAAATCAAGGGCCCGATGATTCGTCTGTACGACGAGAAATCTGTGCACTTCATCGGCATCAAGAATCAGCCCGTGTCGCAGTTCGGCTGGGCTGACCCGGCATATTCGAATGCGTCGAACTTCGAGTACATCGAGGGCCGTGACCACGGCGTCGGCGTGTGTCCGATCGTGCGGTTCCAGGACCGGATGCTACTGGACGGCGAGGAGCAGTTCGGCATTATCGAGCCGCTACTGGCGGTTCAGTCCCGGATCGACGAGACGACGTTCGAGATGCTGATCGCGCAGTATTACAGCTCGTTCATTCAGCGGTACGTGATCGGCTGGATGCCTGACGATCAGGCGCAGGCTCTACGCCAGGCCGCATCCGATACATGGTTCTTCAAGGACCCTGATGTGAAGGTCGGACAGTTCGACGCCGGCGACCTCAAGGGGTACTTGGAGTCGAAAGCGTCTGCCGTTCGTGATCTCTCAGCGATCGGCCAGGTTCCCGCACAGAACCTCGGCATCGACGGCATCTCGAATATCTCCGAGGCTGCTCTTGCGGCCCTTGAGACCGGCAAGGAACGGAAGTCGTCGGAGATCGAGACGTCGTTCGGGGAGTCGTGGGAGCAGGTGCTTCGCACGTCGGCGCATATCACCGGTGATGCTGAGTCTGCTGCAGATTTCGCGTCCGAGGTGAAGTGGCGTGATGCGACGGCTCGTTCGTTCGCGCAGACGGTGGATGGTCTCGGCAAGCTCGCGCAGATGCTCGATGTTCCTGTCGAGGCGCTATGGGAGGACATTCCCGGCTGGACGAAGACGAAGGTCGATCGGGCGAAGGTTGCGGCTACTGCTCGGGACTTGGGGATTCTCCCCGTCGACGAACTCGCTGATGCTGATGCAATGAAGCGCAAGTTCGATGCACTCGGTGTGGCAATTCGTGCGGGCGTGGATCCGCAGGATGCGGCAACTCAGGTCGGGCTGTCAGGGACGAAGTTCACCGGCGCTATCCCTGTGTCGTTGCGGCCTTTGGCGGCTGATGCGACCGGGCTCGAGGATAAGGGCGCTACGTGAAGCGGTCCCGCTTCCGGGTCGTGATGGACGCGCTGTTGCGGACGATGCGCAGGCAGGTCCGCAACGCTGTTGTTCAGCAGGGTGTTCCGGTCACACTGGAGCAGCGGGAGCAGTTGGCATCAGCAATGTTGCCGGCGATCCGCAGGGCGCGTGCACAGTCGCACGCACTCGGGGCGCAGATGCTTGAAACTCAGGCGCAGGCGCTCGAGATTCCGACACCGCCGGTGCAGCCGGTGCGCAGGTATGAGCGCCAAGCGGTCGTAACAATGCTCGAAAACGTCACTCTCGTCTCGGATCGTTCGTCGAATGCGACTGTCACGGTCGACGACCCGGGCGAGGCTACTGAGCGCAGGCCGCGGGTGTCGGTGACTGTCGTAGATCCTGAGTCTCGGCGATCTTCTCGCGTCAGCGTGGAAGTGACCGAGGATAATCGGCGAGATCCCGAGGTAGTGAAGGTGATCGCCGACAAGGTTCAGGCGGTCGCGGAACGTCACGCCCGAATGCCGAGCCGTGAAGCGCTCACTGACGCAGTGGAATCGGACGAAGACGATGACGGTCCCGAGATCGGCTGGGCCCGAGTCCTCACCGGTGCTGAATCCTGCGGGTTCTGCGCCATGCTCGCTTCCAGAGGCCCCGTCTTCAAGTCGAAGAAGTCTGCATCGGATGCGGGCGGTGTCGACGGCAAGGCGTATCACGACAACTGCGACTGCGAAGTCGTTCTCGTCCGCGAGGATCAAGACTGGGTCGGCCGCGAAGAATACGAAGCGCTCGAACAGCTCTGGGCTTCATCTACTGCGGGGACGAACGGCAAGAGCGCCCTCAAGGCGTTCACTGCTGCCCTGAATCAGGAAATCGTCGACGGTACTGCCGGCCGCTTCATCGCGGACCCTGACCGCGAACCCGAAGCCGACATCTAACCCCGCGCCCAGATGGCGCGGAATCACACACGAGACCCCAGGAGGGTTCCTTCGTCATGTCAGAAACAACTGCACCTCCCGAAGTTTCGATCGAGCAAATCGCTCCGCCTATCGAACCTCCCGCTGTCGAAACCCCTCCCGCTGAGCCGGTTTCAGAAGAGCCGAAGGTGTACGACCAGGCGTACGTCGACAAGCTTCGCAAGGAAAGTGCCGGCTACAGAACGAAACTCCGCGAAGTGGAGCCGATCGTCGCCAAGCACCAAGAGGCCGAAGAGGCCACCAAGACTGAGATTCAGCGCGCAACCGAACGGGCGGAAGCCCTTGCGCAGCAGAACACACAACTCATCGTCGAGGCCGTCGCCGCAAAGCACGGAATCTCCGAAGAGGACTACGACTTGCTCGGGTCCGGTACCCGAGAAGAACTGGAGTCCAGGGCAGCCCGCCTCGCGGCGCGGTCCACTCCAGCAGCACCCACTGATCCGCCGGCCCCGCCGAGCAATCGCCCAGTGGAGACATTGAGGCCAGGCGCCTCCCCTCAGCCGCCCGCGGCGGAGGACAACGCATACCCCGCGCAGTGGCGACCCGCCACCCGGGAACAACGCTAGGAAAGGACTGCACTCATGGCAAATGAATGCGCACCCCTGTTCCGGCCTGGTCGAGACATCACTGGACTCACCACCGCCGCGGTCACAGGTAAGACTTTCGTCGACGTGTCAGCAACCCGAGACGCATCGGGCCTGATCAAGGTCGCACCCGCAGCAGCCGGCGCCAAGGCGCTCGGTGTCGCAGCGTTCGACGCACCCTCGGGCGGACTCCTCGGAATCCTCCGCGGCGGCATCCTCCCCGTCGCAGCCGGCGGAACCATCGCCTTCGGCGCCGAGGTCGAGGTCGGAGCGTCCGGTAAGGCGATCACTCTTGCCACCGGCAAGGCGGTCGGCAAGGCCGTCGAAGCAGGCACCGACGGTGCCGACGTCCTCATTGCGTTCTACGAGTAAGCGGAGGGAGACAAGAAATGGCTACTGCCTACAATCAGGAATACCCGCTCGGAAGCCCTGCGCTCAACGGGAATTCACTCACGGTCGACCTCATGCTGAAGCAGCCGACCCGCATCAATCAGTACATCTCGGATATGGCCCTCAAGCGTTTCTTCGCTGACCGCATCTTCCGCACCGGCGGCTCGGTCGAGGGTGGCGCGTTGATCTACAACGAGCTGCGCTCGAATGACCTGTTCGCCACTCGTGGCGCACAGAAGGTCGCACCCGGCGCCGAGTTCCCGGAGGCGACGTTCGATCGCCCCGAGCCCAAGGTCGCCAAGGTCGAGAAGCGAGGCGGTAAGTTCCGCGTCACCGACGAGGCCCGTGACCGCAATGACCTCTCGTCCATCGAGACCGAGGGTCGCAAACTCGGCAACAGCATCACCCGCGATCTCCACGCGGAAGCCATCGCGACGCTCGAAGCCAGCATCACCGCCACCGGCGCTGATGTGCAGGTTGTCGGCACGTCGTGGGCGGGCGCGAAGGCTGCAACCCTGACCACGACGTCGAATGCAGCTCAGCCTGCAGCGGACTTCGCGGC
>NZ_JAMSKS010000043.1:10275-13073 GCF_024436645.1 Rhodococcus sp. T9N
CGGACTTCGCGGCAGTGCAGCTCAAGGCGGAGACGTTCGAGCTCGGCAACGAGTTCAACCTCTGGATCGTCAACCCGGCTCAGATGCTCGACTTCCAGGTCGTCTACGGCGATCGCTGGAAGGATGTTCTGTCGAACTGGAACACCGACATGATTGCCAGCAATCAGGTTGCAGCCGGTTCGGCATACGTCGTCGAAGAGCGCGGTGTCGGCGAGTTCCGCACCGAGCAGCCGCTGCGCACCACTACATGGCGTGACGAGGCAACGGAATCCACCTGGGTTCAGACCTCGATCCGCGCACTCTTCGCGGTTACAAACCCGTTGAGTGTCCTCAAAGTGACAGGGTTGGCTGCTTAATGTCTGCGGTGGAGCGCACCGTCCGGGTCGGGTTGATGTCGTACATCGATTCGGACGGTGCCCACCGGTCAGCGTTGACCGGCGAGGTGGTGCAGGTCCACCCAGATGCGATTGTCCGCTTCGATCGACTCAATCGCCTTGCGGGTGAGCCTGATCCCGAACCTGTTGAGGTTCCGAAGAAGCGGACAGTCCGACCGCGCAAGGCTTCCGACGAGGAGTGATCGATCATGGCGTTCGCCACCCTTCCTGATCTGAAACTCCGTTGGCCGACCCTTCCTGCTGCATCCGAGGCGCAGGCGACACAGTTGCTGCTTGATGCATCGCTGTGGATCCGCGCCTGGTTTCCCGGCATCGAAGGTTCGGCCGCAGGGAATGTGGATCTGACCGAAGCTCTGACGATGGTGTGTTGCTCGATCGTGAAGCGTTCGATGATCAACGGCGACCGTGAGGGCGTCACGTCCTACGGCGAGACCATCGACGCCTATTCCGAGCAGGTTGTTCTCCGTAATCCGGACGGCAACCTGTACGTCACGAACGCTGAGCGGGAACTCCTGGAGAGTTTGCTCGGCATCAGAAGTTCCGGTGCGGTCTCGATGACTGCCAGGGGGTTGTGATGTGGCGTAACGGTGAGACGGTGACCGTCCTACGGGTCGGCCCACGTGACCGGTACGGAGATGGCGGTTTCGATGTCAGTCACACGATCTCGAATGTCGTGATCAAGTGGACTGACGTCGACGAGCTGGAAGATCAGCGTGAGGCGTCCGTTTCGGATGTGACGCTGTTCTGCCCCTTCGGTGCCGACGTTCTCGCCTCCGACCGCATCCAATTGCCCGATGGCGACGAATATTTCGTCAACGGCAAGCCTGCACGTCCGACGTCACCTTTCAGTGGCCGCAAGCCTTACGTGGCCGTGAAGCTGAGGGCGGTGGTCTGAATGGCCGCCAATGACGGATGGGACTACAGGCAGGACAGTTCGGAGGCGACTGGCGTCGGCAAGTACCTCGTCAGCAGCACTGTCCGATCACTGATGGTCGAGCACGCCGAGATCGCCGTCGCTCTCTATCGCGACCGCGTGAAGAAGCGGACCGGCGCCAATGCTCGCGATGTCCGCATTCACACCGAGTTGTCCACCGGCACGCGCAGTGGTCGCACGACAACCCGATGGGTTGCCTATGTCACGGCATATTCGCCGCACGCTCTCGCCCGCGAGTTCGGCAGCTTCCGCAGGCGCGGCAGGGGATTCGCCGGCGAGCACGTCCTGCGTGACGTTGCCCGAGATCTGGAAACGGGGTTCTGATGACGGGACTCTTCCCTGATGCCGAAGCGGTGATGTGTGACCTGCTCACGCCTCTCGCGCCGACTGCAACCTTCCTCTCGGAAGGTTGGGGCGACACGCTTCCGGTTATTCAGGTGAACCGCGTCGGCGGCGGAGCGGATTCGATCACGGACATCGCCCGATTGCAGGTGGCGGTGTTCGCTGACACTCGCGCTGCGGCGTGGCAGTTGGCGAATCAAGTCCGCCAGACCGTCCTCGCATCCGGAAACGTCAGAGTCAACGGCGTTCTCATTGACAGCGCTTCGGAATCAACTGCCGGTCAGCAAATTCCGGACATCGACCCGGACGACAAACGGGTCATATCGACCTATCAACTCGCGTTCCGGCGCCACTTCGCCTGAACGCAGCACCTCATAACCGCTCCAGGTGGGCGGTGCTTCGACATGCCCACATGAAATGGAGATACCCATGGCAACGTTCGACACACTTGCAGATTTCAAGGACGAGTTGGTCCGGAAGGTCCTCGCCGGCGCCGCACTGACGGCCCCGACCGCGACCGCCCTCCCGGCCACTCTCACCAGTGGCGCAACGTCCGCGCTGACCGAGACGACCGGCTTCAAGTCGCTCGGCCGAATCTCGGACGCCGGCCTTTCCGCGTCCGCGGATACCGAGTCCTCGGGCGTTCCCGGCTGGGGTGCTCTCGAAGACGTCCGCACGGACATCATCCGGCGCACCTCGACCTTCGGGTTCACCTGCATCGAGACCCGCAAGGAAGTCCTCGGGCTGTACTACAACCAGGACCTGTCCGGTGTCACTCCTGATGCCACCACCGGTGAGGTGTCGTTCACGGAAGCGACCAAGCCTGATACCCGCTACTGCCGCATGATCCTCCTGGGCGTGGACGGCGAAGGTGACAACGCGATCTACATCGCTCGCTTCCTTCCTCGCGCCACCATCTCGGAGATCTCCGAGCAGACCTGGTCCACGGCAGACGCTTTGGCGTACCAGATGACGGTGACGGCGAAGATCGACTCCACTCTCGGCTACGCGGTCAAGCACCTGTACGGCGGCCCGGGCTGGAAGGCGCTCAACACCAAGATGGGCTTCGCAGCCTAACTAAAACGTCAGCCCGCGCCCACGACTCCCCGGCTGGGCGCGGGCTGACT
>NZ_JAMSKS010000044.1:0-12342 GCF_024436645.1 Rhodococcus sp. T9N
GAAACTACTTCGAAATTTGGTCAGGCACTTCGTACAACCTCGTGTCACTCGCCGTGAAGCGGGAGTCGGTGTCCGTGTCGCTCTGACTTGGAATAAGTTACGCGTCCGGTGAAGTCTTTGACAAATCCACAGGTCAGAGACTCAGAGGTATCCATTTCCCCAGCAAGATTGCCCATTTCAGTCGATTTTCACGAATTCGGACATCATGTGACGCCGGACACCGTGCCCGGATCGGCACGCAGCGGGAACTCACACCACTTGGACTCGGATACCTGCATCCTCGAACAACGCGACTTGCTTTGCGTCTACTGCAGCATCGGTAACCAGCACGGCCCCCGGCGGTATCGGCGCCCACGCATGGAAAGGACGTTCACCGAGCTTGGCGGAGTGGGCGAGGATGTAGACCTCGCCGGCACGTTCGATCATCATTTCCTTGAGCCGGGTCTGATCGAGCTCAGCTTCACAAATACCCAGGTCAGCCGTAACTGCATCGGCACCGAGGAATGCCTTGTCAAACGACACCCGCTGCAGCGACGCTTCCGCCAGTGGCCCGACGAATCCTTGACTGAGCTGCCGCAGCGTCCCGCCGAGACATTCGACTCGAACGCCATCAGCGTCGGCTAACGCCTCGAGCGCCGTCAGCCCTGCAGCGATCACCGTCAAATTCGTCACGTGACGTAAGAACTCTCCCATCGCTCCGACGGTGGTACCTGCATCAAGAAGTACGGTTTCCCCGGGCCGAACCTGCTCAGCAGCCCATTCGGCGATGCCCCGTTTGGCGTCGAATCCCTCCATTGCGCGTTGACGCAAGGAGGATTCCGGATGAGGGTTGAGAGCAATCGCCCCGCCGTACGTTCGAGCAATTACTCCCTGGGCAGTCAACTGACTCAGGTCGCGACGAATCGTGGATGCAGTCACCCCGAATTGGGCAGACAGATCCTCGACACTGGCCAGACCGCTGGTGCGAGCGAGCCTCGCAATCTCCGACCGCCTCGCCTCCGACTCCCGGATGGCCATCGCTCCTCCCCCTACAAACCGTGGTTCTTACTTGGAAACGAATGTGCTGGTTGCCAATTCGGCCGCCTGCCGCAGCGCTTCGACCATACTACCGGCCTCGGCAATGCCCTTACCTGCAATGTCGAAAGCGGTTCCGTGATCGACGGAGGTACGGATGACAGGTAACCCGACGGTGATGTTGACGCCGGCCTCGATCCCGAGAACCTTGACCGGGCCGTGCCCCTGATCGTGGTACATCGCAACGATCAAGTCGTAGTCCCCACGTCCAGCGAGGAAGAATGCCGTGTCCGCCGGCAGTGGGCCGTGGACGTCGATTCCTTCTGCCTTCAAGAGTTCAACGGCGGGAATGATCTTCTGCTCTTCCTCTCCGTACCCGAAAAGCCCGTTCTCCCCCGCATGCGGGTTGATCCCGCACACGCCGATTTTCGGAGATGGATTGCCCGTGCGCACCAAAGCTTCGTGACCTCGACGAATGGTCCTCTCGACCAGGCCGGGCTCGATCCTGGCAACTGCATCGAGCAGTCCGATGTGAGTGGTCACGTGAATCACCTTGAGCTTGGGGGTCGACAACATCATCGACACCTCCTCGGTACCGGTCAGGTGCGCAAGCAATTCCGTGTGTCCGGGATAGATGTGTCCTGCCGCATGCAGCGCTTCCTTGTTCAGCGGCGCCGTGCAGATCGACTGGACTTCACCGCGTACGGCGAGTTCGCTTGCGACGCGGATATATTGATAGGCCGCATCTCCCGCGACTGCCGACAGTTCACCCCAGGCGAGATCCTCGGGTAGCAAGTCCAGGTCGATGACGTTGATCCGTCCATCGATGAATTCAGCATCCTTGATCTCCTCGATCGCGACCACGTCGACGTCGATTCGGAGCACCGTGGCAGCCAATCGCAATCGCTTCGCGTCGCCGACAACAACAGGGCGGCAACGCTTTCTCGTTTCACCGTCGAGGAGTGCGGGGACGATCACTTCCGGTCCGACGCCGGCGCCGTCGCCCATCGTGACAGCAATCAGCGGCAGTGGAGTGGATTCGATTGACATGGGATTGACCTCGTTGTCTGAAGGAGTAACTGAAGGCGGACTGTCCGGAGCGGCGACCGGGGTGGGTTGCGCGAGAAACTTCGTTATGGAGAAGAGACTGTGTGCATTCCCGAAACTGCCTGGCCGCGTGACGATGTACCGTCCGGTTCGATCGACGGAAAGTACGGCGCCGTGTTCGATTTCGTAAATCGGTGACAGCGTGTCGACCCGCAGGCGGTCGAGAACGCTGCGCGCGGTTTCGCCACCGGTAAGTACCAGGTCGATCGGGTAATCGTCGTGGGAGAATCCTGCATCGACGGCAGCGATCAGATCGGCGAGAGCCGAAACGAGGTGGACGGATTCTGCAGGCACGACAGGTCCACTTACCGAAACCACGACGTTTCCGCGATCCAGTGCGTTCAGAATCGGAAGCGGATCGACCGAATGCGCCAGCAGCTCAGCACTGTTCACTTCGATATGGTGCGCCCCTGAATCCCGAAGCAATGCCACTTGGTCCCCGGCAGACGCATCCGCCGTCCCCACGACGACCAAGGTAAATCGAGAAACACGAAGAGATGGGCACGCGACGGGTGTCTGCACGGTTCTTCGTCGTGCCACTGCCATCGCGAGCGCCGAGGTTCCTACCAATCGAGAACCCCGAACCTCCTGTGCTGCAGCCACAATCAGTTCCAGATCACTCTCGGTCTCGACGTCGCAGATCGCCACCGACCCGGCTTCTGAGATCGACGCAAGAACCTGGCTCAAACGCCCGGAGCGAATGTCATCCAGCGATACGCCAGAAGTGATTGCCGACGGGCCGAGCGCCTCTGCAATCGACCGAGGAGTCGGCTTCGACTCCGCGCGCCACAGGTCAGTGGAGTGCAACGCAACCCCATCGACCAACACCACGCCGTCTTGCACCGTGCGCCCTTGTCTGGGCAGTCCGGCGGCGACGATGACCGGAGATCCGTCGCGGGAGAGTTCTCCAACCTCCGCTGCTATGTTGCCCCTGAGCAGGGAATCGATCTTCTTGACGATCTCGGAGCCGTCAGACGATTGCAGAACTGATCTCACGTCCCGAGAGGCTCTGGCGGGGTCGGATCGCCGTGAGTGCAGATCGAAAACCGTCACTCCTGATCCGTCGGGCGCATCTGGGCCGAGCCGAAGCGATATGCCCGAACTGCGGAGCAGAAATCCTGCGGCCGACTCCGCTGCTCCGGAAAGATCATCAGCGATGATTACCAGTGGTTTCATCGAATTCCTCGACCCCCTTTCGGTCTGAATCGAGTATGCACAGCATCGCAACCGATGCGCGAAGTACGCAATCGAAGTTACGGGACTTGCGCGAAGTGCGCAACAGTGCCATTGTGAGCTGAGTTACAAGCGAGAGCCCGACGCGATTGTTCACCAACAGTCCGCTCGGAGCGTCGCCCCCACGCTGCCCCGTCAGGATCGAAAGGTCACCGATGACCAATACTCGTTTGCGAACACCACAGCTCTCCCGGCGATCCTTTCTGCAGTTCACCGGGCTGATCGGTGGCGCAACGCTTCTGGGCACGACTGCCGCGTGCGCCGGCCCTACCGGGAAACCGACACAGGACACCCTGGTGCTCGGGCTCAACCGCTCGCTCGTCAGCCTCGACAACAAACTCAATCAATTCGACGCAGCAGTCACGGCTCAACGTGGCGTCAGACAAGGTCTCACCCGGATCGGCGACAATCTGACACCGCAACTCGTTCTCGCTGACAGGTTCGAATCGACCGGCCCGACCGAGTGGACGGTTCGACTCCGCGAGGGCATCCGTTACTCCGACGGCACACCTGTGCTGATCGACGACGTCACGACGGCAATGCAGATGTACCAGCAGGTCAGCGGATCGTTTGTCGCACCGCAGTTCCCCGAGTGGCCGACGGTCGTCCCCATCGACGATCGCACCTTCATCCTTCGGACGAATTCCCCGGTGCCGGTTCTGGACTCGCTCATGTCCAACATCTTGATCACCCCGGCCGCTGCCAACGAACCCAACGAACTGCAGAGCGGAATCGGGTCGGGACCGTTCGTCGTCAGCGAATCGAACCGGGGCACCGGCGATTACACACTTGTCGCCAATGACAACTACTGGGGCCCGGCCCCCGGCGTTCGTCGTGTTCAGGTCCGCTTCATTCCCGAAGAGGCCGGCCGCGTCGTCGCGCTTCGGAGCGGCGAGGTCGACGTCATCGACTCGATCAGTCCCGATTCCGCCGAACAACTCGCCGATCTGCCTGGTGTCCAGGTGGACACAGTACCGAGCACACGCATCAACCAACTGTTCTTCAACTTCCGCAAGCCCGCCGATCACCCACTGTCCAATCCGCGTGTCCGAGAAGCTCTCACGTATGCCATCGACGGTGAGTCACTCGCTCGGGACGTGCTGATCGGTTCCGCAGTCCCGGCCACCGGCCCCGCACCGTCGACCTTGGACGGAGCCGTGAAAACCGGCACTTACCAATATGATCCACGGAAAGCGCGGCAAATGCTCGAGGCCGAAGGCGCCGACGACCTCGAACTCACCTTCATCTGGGAAACCGGAGAGTTCACCAACGACGTCTCGGTGATGGAATCGGTACTCGAAATGATGAAGGCCGTGGGAGTACGCGTCAAACTCCAGCAGTTCGAACCGGGCGGTGACATCTCGTCCTGGCGCCAGGGCAAGACCGGCGACTGGGATGTGCTGGGCAACGGCTACGGCAACCAGACCGGACTTGCACTGACCACGTTGCAGGGGATGTACGCCGGCACAGCGGAGAAGGAAGCAACTCGCGACACCTATCACGGGTACGTCTTCCCCGAAATCACCGCGAAGATCCAAGCCGCGTCCAGTGAACCAGACCCGACCAAGCGCGCCGCTCTACTCGACGCCGCACAACAAGACATCTGGAACACCTGGCCTTGCCTGTGGAGCTTCGTACCCAACGCACTCCTTGCGAAACGCACTCGTGTACAAAATGTTTCACTGACCCCAATCAACTCCTACGACCTCGGCGCCGTCCGATTGGAGGCCTGAGGCGATGACTCTCACCGCTCCGAAACCGCAAACCGCTCTCGGAATCTCTCCGCGTCGACGCACACGGATCAACCCGACCGTCAAATACGTGCTCAAACGTCTGGCACAGAGCGCCTTGACGATCTTCCTCACGCTCACAACAGTGTTCGTCCTGATCCGAATGGCACCCGGCGATCCTGCCTACGCCTTGGCCGGACCGCTGGCCAGCACCGAGGATCTCGCACAGATCCGTGCTGACATGGGCTTGGACAAGTCGGTGTTCTCCCAATACCTGATCTACCTGTGGGACCTCGTCCACCTGAATCTCGGCACGTCGTACTCGTTCCAGGCGCCGGCCATGGACGTTGTCCTCGGCCGTCTCCCGTACACCATCACCCTTGCCGTCAGCTCCATTCTGTTGACCGCCGTGCTCTCGATTCCGCTGGGCGTGTGGATGGCCCGTCACGCGGACACCAGACGTGAACTCGGTGCGAACGTCGTAGCCGTCGGCGGGCAGTCCATGCCGGAGTTCTGGAGCGGCCTGATGCTGGTGACGATCTTCGCGGTCTTGATCCCAGTACTCCCGGCAGCCGGTTTCACCACATGGCCGTCGTTGATCCTGCCTACCGTCACCATCGCCATCCTTCAGATCGCGTTGATCTCCCGGATGGTTCGACGCGAAATGGTCTCGGCCTTCGCTTCTCCGTACATCACGGTCGCACGTTCTCGCGGAGTATCGGAACGCGAACTCACCTGGCGATATGCGATGCGCAATTCGGCGATTCCGATCGTCACCGCGCTGGGCACCAGATTTGCCGGAATGCTGAACGGCGTCGTGGTGGTCGAGGTCGTGTTCGCCTGGCCTGGTGTCGGCTCGCTGGTGGTCCGCGCACTCGAGACTCGCGACTACCCGCTCATCCAGGCCACCGTACTTGTCACCGCGGTTCTCGCAGTGCTCGTGCAACTGGCAGTGGACCTCCTCTACCCCCTCCTGGATCCACGCGTGCGACTCGGAAAGGGCGCCAACTGATGACTACCGTCTTGGAACCTCCAACAACTCCACGCGCCAGCGCGGTCACCGAGGCAGACTTCGCACGCGCCGGAGCCACGCGCCGTAAGCGAGACAGCCGAGTCAAGATCTGGGCCGGCTCGATCTGCGCGCTCCTGGTGATTCTTCCTGTTGCATTGGCCGGGCTGCTCCCCCTTGCAGATCCGAACCAGACCAACCTGAGCAGTCGACGGCTACCGCCCCTCACCGACGGCCATCTGTTCGGCACCGATCAGTTGGGACGAGATCTGCTCTCACGGATCCTGCACGGCGGCCAGGTGTCTCTGACGATCGGTATTCTCGCCGTGATCGTCTCCGGCGTCATCGGCATCGTCGCCGGATCCGCCGCGGGGTACTTCGGTGGTTGGGTCGACACCGTGATCTCCCGCCTACTCGAAGCACAGCTTTCTCTGCCTCTGCTGATGATGCTGCTTCTCGTTGTTGCGCTGTTCGGCCCGTCCATTCCCGTCATCACGTTTGTCATCGCGATCGCACAGTGGCCCGAAGTCGCACGGTTGACTCGCTCATTGGTACTCGTCGAACGCGAAAAGCCTTACGTAGCTGCAGCTCGAGTCCTCGGACTTACCCGCATGGCCATCCTGCTTCGTCACGTCATTCCCAACATCGTCAAGCAGGCATCGCTCGTCGTCCTGCTGCTGCTCGCGCAGGCCGTACTGCTGGAAAGTTCGTTGAGCTACCTCGGCGCCGGACCGCAACGTCCATTCGCTACCTGGGGACGAATCATCGCCGACGGCCAGGACTACATCACCACGTCATGGTGGATCGTCACGTTGACCGGTCTGATGATCGTGCTGCTGGTCGTCGGAGTGAACCTACTCGGCGATGGTCTGCGCGATCGTCCTGCAGGTTCGAAACGACTGGGCGCAAGCCTGTTCGGGCGTGGCAGCGCCCAGAAAGCGAAGGCGTGAGACATGGGAAATCTACTACGGGTCGACGATCTCCAGATCGAACTTGTCACGGCGAACGGCGTCATCCGAGCCGTCGACGGCGTGTCCTTCTGCATCGACGCCGGTGAAACCGTCACCATCATCGGTGAATCCGGCTCCGGAAAGTCGACGACAGCCATGGGGATTCTCGGACTGCTTCCGGACGATCTTGCGGTTCTTTCCGGGAAAGCCGTGTTCAAGGGTCAGGACATTCTCGGAAACACGAAGATCCTGAACGATATTCGCGGAAAACACATCGCGCTCATCCCCCAGGACCCGATGACGGCTCTGAGTCCCGTCCACACCATCGGCAGCCAACTTCGAGAAGCAGTGCGCCACAGCGGTGTGACCGCGAAGAAGCAACAAATCGAGCGGGCAGTGCAACTGCTCGAGCAGGTACGCATTCCGTATCCGGATCAGCAACTCGACAAGTACCCGCATCAACTGTCGGGTGGAATGTTGCAGCGCGTCCTGATCGCCGGCGCTCTTGCTGCCGGCCCCGAACTGATCGTGGCCGACGAACCCACCAGCGCACTGGACGTAACCGTTCAGGCCGGGATTCTGGATCTATTGCTCGAGTTGCAGGAGCGCACCGGGATCGGAATGCTGGTCATCACTCACGATCTCGGAGTTGCGCGGTTGGTCTCCGATCGCATCTACGTGATGAAGGACGGACGTTTTGTGGAGACCGGTAGTGCCGACGTTCTCGTCGACTCACCGCAAAGCGCCTACACACAAAAGCTTCTCGACGCCATACCTCAACTGGGGCCTTGGGACGGCGACCCCGCCCGTTCAACACAGATCGGAGCCTCGGCATGACCCGCCACGAAACGCCACTTCTCGCCGTCGAAGATCTCGTGGTCGAGTATCCGGTTCCCGACGGAGTTTTCCGAGCCGTGGATGCTGTGAGCTTCTCGGTGGAAAAGGGCAAGACCTTGGCCATCGTCGGCGAATCCGGATGTGGCAAGTCGACCATCGCTCGATCGATCGTCCGACTCCTCACACCGACCAGTGGACGCATTCTCGTCGACGGCAATGACATCGCGCAGATGTCGGAGAAGTCGCTGCGCCCCTACCGCTCTCGCGTTCAAATGGTGTTCCAAGATCCGTACGGATCGCTCGACCCTCATCTGACTGCCGAGGACATCATCGGAGAACCACTGCGCCTCAAAGGTGTTCGGAGCAAGTCTGAACGCGCAAAGGCAGCAGCAGAACTCGTCGATCGCGTTGGCTTGCCCAGCTCGGCACTACACCGGCGTCCGGCGGAGTTCTCAGGAGGCCAACGTCAGCGCATCGGAATTGCTCGTGCACTTGCCAGCGGACCCGAGATCCTGGTCTGCGACGAAGCGACCAGCGCTCTCGACGTGTCGGTGCAAGCGCAGGTACTCGAGCTCCTACGTGAAATTCAGGCCGATACCGGTCTGACGTACGTTTTCATCTCACACAACTTGGGCGTCGTCCGAGAAATCAGCGAGACCGTAGTCGTGATGTCGAAAGGAACCATCGTCGAATCCGGTTCCACAGACACAGTTCTCGCCAGTCCGCGCGAGCCGTACACCCGCGCACTACGAGGCGCTGCTCTAGATCCCACCACCATGGTCGGCATCAAACCACGCCACGTGGTGGCAGCCCTGTCCAAGAACTTGCTAGCCAAGCAGACCGAATCACGAGGAGTTGCCTGATGACCGCCCCACTCGAGCTTCCGAAACTGGTGCTCGGCACCATGACATTCGGAGACACGGTCGACATATCGGGCGCCGGATCGATGCTCGACGCAGCACTAGGCGCCGGTATCTCTCACATCGACACGGCCAACGGCTATGCGGGCGGCGAGTCCGAGCGCATGCTGGCAAAGCTGCTCCACGGCCGACGCGATTCCGTCACTCTCGCCACCAAAGCGGGAATGCCGCATCCCGATGCCGGCGACAACAGCCCACTCTCGACAGAGGGGCTCCGAGCAAGCGTCGAAGGAAGCCTGCGCAGACTCGACACGGACTACGTCGACCTGTTCTATCTCCATCAGCCGGACCGAACCGTCACGCTGACCGAAACTCTCACCACCGTCGCGGAACTGGTTGCCGAGGGCAAGATCCGCACACTCGGCGTATCCAACTTCGCAGCGTGGCAAATCAGTGAAATCAACTACACCGCAGACACAGTCGGAGCTCCCCGACCGATCGTCGCACAGCAGCTCTACAACTTGCTCGCGCGTCGCATCGAAGAAGAATACGCAGAATTCGCGGACGTGACCGGACTGACCACCATGGTCTACAACCCACTCGGTGGGGGCCTGCTCACGGGGCGCCACACCTTCGACGAAAGTCCCGCCGACGGCCGATTCGGCGACTCACGTCTTGCGTCGATGTACAAGGAGCGATACTGGAACACACAGATATTCGACGCGATCGCTCAACTGACGGCAATCGCAGAGCAGTCGGGCATCTCCCTGACCGAGCTTGCGTTGCGCTGGCTGGTCAGCAAGCCCGTCGCCGGATCGCTGCTCCTCGGAGGATCCAAAGTAACGCACCTCGAATCCAATATCGCGGCCATCGGGCGAGGTCCACTCGACGCCTCGACCGTCGAAGAGTGTGATCTCGTCGGTGCCGCCCTACGAGGCCCCATGCCCAACTACAACCGCTGAAACACCCGACCTTCATCAGGAAGAGTTCTTCACTATGTCAGCACAGGAATTCGCCGCACGCATCCGAGGACGCGAACGCATACTCGGATATTGGTCCGTCATCGACAGCCCGATCTCGACCGAATGGATCGCGCACGTCGGCTGGGACTACATTGCCCTCGACATGCAGCACGGCCTGATCGGCTATTCGGGGATGGTCGCCGGGCTCACCGCCATCGACTCGTCACCGTCCACCGTCGGGATGGTGCGCGTCGAGGCAAACAATCCGACGCCCATCGGCCGTGCACTCGACGCGGGCGCTGTGGGCGTCATCGTTCCGCTGATCAACAACGCCGAAGAGGCAGCGGCCGCCGTGGCAGCCGCCAAGTATCCGCCTTTCGGCATCCGCTCCTACGGACCCATGCGCTCGCAACTCCGTATCGGCCCCGTTCCCGCCGACGCGAACCGCGACACCGTTGTATTTGCGATGATCGAGACCCCACAGGGTCTGGCGAACGTCGAAGAGATCTGCGCAGTGCCCGGATTGGACGGCGTGTACGTCGGGCCGTCCGACCTACGAATCGCCGTCGGAGGTAAGCACTCCAACGATCCGGACGTCGCCGAGGAATTCGAATCAGCGCTCACCAGGGTGCGCGAAGCTGCCGCCGTCAGCGGAGTCGCTGCGGGAATCCACACACCTTCCGGTCAGGTTGCGGCACAACGGCTCGGGGAGGGCTACACGTTCGCGACCGTGGCCTCGGACCTGACACATCTGGCGAACATCTCGGCTCAGCATTTGGATGCCGCCAAGTCCTGATCCGGGTACAAAAATGGCGATGCTCCCGCACTTGGTACGGGAGCATCGCCATTCTCGAACAAACTATCTCTGAATCGCCTTGATCTCGAGGAACTCTTCGAGCCCGAACGTGCCGGCCTCGCGCCCGACGCCCGACTGCTTGTACCCACCGAACGGAGCATTCGTGTTGAAGGCGCCGCCGTTCACCTCGACCTGCCCGGCACGCAGTTGCCGCGCGACGCGATCCGCGCGATCGGGGTCACCTGACCAAACGCCACCGGCCAGTCCGTACTCGGTGCCGTTGGCGATCCGCACTGCGTCGGCCTCGTCTTTGTAGCCCATGATCGAGAGGACCGGTCCGAAGATCTCCTCGCGCGCAATGGTCATGTCTTCGGTCACGTTCGCGAACACCGTCGGACCGACGAAATATCCACTGGCCAGACCGGTTTCGCGACCGTCGACAACTGCGGTGGCACCTTCCGACACACCCTTCTCGATGTATCCGCGAACGCGTCCCAGCTGATTCGCGTTCACCAGAGGACCAAGCACCGAAGTCGGCTGAGTCGGATCACCTACCGGGAAATGAGCGGCGACCGCAGCAGCAATTGCCGCTGCCTCATCCACCTTCTCCGCGGGAACCAACATACGCGTCAGCGCCGAACAGGTCTGGCCCGAGTTGATGAAGCACTTTGCGACGCCGTCCGTGACAGCCTTTTCGAGATCGGCGTCGTCGAGAATGACGTTCGCCGACTTGCCACCCAGCTCGAGCGAGACCTTCTTGATGGTGTCCGCGGCGACGATGGCCACTCGCTTGCCTGCCCGAGTCGACCCGGTGAAGGAGACCATGTCGACTTCCGGGTGGCCGGCGATGGCTTCACCCACTACCGGGCCGTAGCCACTTACCAGGTTGAATACACCTGCAGGCAAACCAATTTCGTCGAAGATGTCAGCGAGAGCGTACGTGATGAGTGGCGCAACCTCGGTGGGCTTGAGAACCACGGTGCAGCCCGCCGCGAGCGCACCGCCAACCTTCAAGACAACTTGGTGGAGCGGGAAGTTCCAGGGAGTGATCGCGCCGACAACACCCGCAGGTTCGCGAACAATCAGCGAATTCCCGACCTCGTGAGCGTCGAAATCATAAGTGCGAGCCAATTCGGCAAATGCATTCAAATTCGCGAGCGGCATTCCGATTTGCACGGGCTTCGCGAATCCGATCGGCATGCCCATATCCTGCGAAACCAGCGCCGCAAGATCATCGGTACGTTCGGCAATAATCGCCGCGGCTTTGGAAAGATATTCGGCTCGCTCGCCGCCGGATAGTGCAGACCAAGCGGGGAAAGCCTTTCGTGCTGCCTTCGCGGCCGCATCGACATCTTCGACAGTGCCTTCGGCGACAGTTCCTATCAGCTCTTCGGTAGCCGGATTGAGAACGTCGATCCGACCGCTGCCAGTGGATTCGATCCAGGCGCCATCAACATAGATTTTGGTGCGGTCGAGAATATCGGTCATCGAAGCCTCCGTAGTCATCACGCGTGCACAGGTGAGGTGGGCCCGATCACACGGGGCACCTCTTCCGAGCCTAGCCACGCTCGACGGGTTCCGTGGCAGGTTGGTGTCGAGATTGACCTTCGACTGACGAGACCTGTGGTGCGCGCACACTTTTCAGTGATGGTGTGAACGTACCGTTCCCCTCGTCCAAGAGGGTGAGAGTGCCGTTCACTCGATCCCGGACGCGGTGGTGAGTCGGCGGCGTGCCCGCCCCTGATGGTGTGAACGGTGCGTTGGGTCGATCTGGGGCGACGAAAGTGCTGTTCGCTCGAAGTCGGGGCCGGCGAAGGTACTTTCAGGTGATGGTGGGGTGTTTT
>NZ_JAMSKS010000045.1:0-10711 GCF_024436645.1 Rhodococcus sp. T9N
TGGGTTTGCGTTCGATGGGCGTCTCCGCGTTTCGGATCTCGAGACGGAGCAGCTTGCGCCCCTCCCCGGTGGTTCGATTGTCGTGCGTCACGACTTTCCTCCAAGCATTCGTTGGGTCTCTGTCATCGCGTGAGCACAAAGGATGCGGCAAGGTGACTGCCTTCCAAGGCTGCAACTGCGCGGGTGATCAATGGTGTCACCAAGGCCGACACATCGCCGAATCTATTTGTGCTCGAGAGCCATTCGCGTCTCTCATCGCACAGTTCGAGCACACGTGCAGCAACCTCGAGAAACCCCACCGAGTAGAACCACGGCAACACGCGTGTATCGACATCGAAGGTAACTGACCTTCGATACCGGGACAACAACTGCTCGAATGCCGGGTATCCGAAATGAACTGAAGGGCAACCCGATACAACGCTGGGAATTCCTCTCAAACCTGCCCAGAAAACGTAAGCGATACCAACGTCCAACAGCGGGTCACCGAAACCTACTCGACGCCAATCTGTCACTGCGCGCAATAGTGGGGAGTCGGCGAGGTCGAAAATCGTTCGATCCAGACGATATTCGCCGTGGAGCAAGCAGGGCTTCTGCGGCGCCGGCACCGATCGCGCGAGGGAATCGAGGAGCGCGTTCAACGCAGGCCTCACACTCAATTCGTGCCGAGCGAGCCTTATTCCAATCTCGGACAAGTAGTTGTGCAGTTCCCCGCACATCCCGGGGAGAGCACTCACACCGTTGAGGCCGACTTCGAGCGAATGAATCCCGGCAAGCGTGTCGGCAAATGAGTTCGCTACCAGGCTTCTCGCGCCGATCTCGACGTCGGCTAACTGAATGTCGGTCCGGAGAGATGATCCATGCACCCGTCGAGAGACGACCAATCCAGAGACTTCGTCCCGGTAGACAAGGAGAGGTACTGGAATGCTGCTCTTTTCGAGCATGTGCAGCGCAGTGGCCTCCGCTCGAATTCCTCGTGTTCCAAGACTGTCATCACTGCTCGACGAACAGCGCAAGATCCATGCTCCTTCACCGCTGGTCAAGGAGTAGGCCTGACCCGGCGGCGAACTGGAAACCTTGTTAGCACTGAATCGCGAGTACCGATCCAACTCGCCACAGTCGATCAGACGCCGTCGAATCTCACCGATATCGAATGGGAGTTGCATTCCCACCAGTTATCCCCATTCGGCATCGATTCGTCATTCGTGAAATCTGGACCGCTATCGATGAAGGCGCAATTCTCGTGACGCGACGACCATCCGATGAACCTCGTCAGCGCCGTCGATGAAACGCATGGTCCGAGCCTGCGCCCACAACATCGCCAGCGGATAGTCTTGCGTCATTCCGCCGGCGCCGTGCACTTGAATTGCCTTGTCGATCACCCAACCCACAGCATCCGGGGCAGCCACCTTGATAGCCGAAATTTCCGTACGCGCCTCACGCGCCCCAACTGTGTCGATCAACCACGCAGTCCGCAGAACGAACAACCGCAACTGATCGATCTTCACACGGGACTGCGCAATCCAATGCTGAATGATCCCCTGATCCGCCAAAGACCTACCAAAGGCCTCACGCTCGTTCGCCCGGCGGCACATCAACTCGATCGCACGCTCTGCCATCCCGATCATGCGCATGCAGTGATGAATGCGCCCCGGACCAAGCCTGGCCTGCGCCAACGCTTGCCCCCGACCACGCTCGCCGAGCATGTGGTCCTTGGGAACAAGCACGTCCTCGAAATGCACCTCCGCGTGACCGCCATGGGCACCGTGAGTGAAGCCGAACATCTTCAGCCCCCGGACAATACGCACGCCGGGAGTCTCACGCGGAATCAGAACCAAACTGTGGCGCGACCGCGGATCCGCATCAGGATCTGACACCCCCATCACGATCAACAACGCACAATCGCTGCTCATCGCGCCGGTCGACCACCACTTACGTCCATTGATCCTCCAACAATCACCCTCATCAGTGATTGAGCAGGTCAAGTTCGCGGGATCAGACGACGACACATCCGGCTCCGTCATGCAATACGCCGACCTGATGTCACCGTTCAACAACGGATCGAGCCACCGATGTTTCTGCGCCTCAGTCCCGAACAGCGTCAGCAACTCCATGTTCCCGGTATCGGGCGGGTTGCAGTTGAACGCTTCCGGCGCAACCTCAGGACTCCAACCCGTTACCTCGGCCAACGGTGCGTACTGCAGATTCGACAGTCCCGCACCACGCGGATCGTGCGGAAGAAACAAATTCCACAACCCCCGCGCCTTCGCGTGTTCCTTCAGCTCCGCCATCACCGCCGGACGCTCCCACTGCCGATCCCCAGCTTCCGGGTTGTCGTGGAAGAAATGCTCTGCAGGAAAAACGAACTCGTCCATGAATGCCGACGCGAGTTCCTTCAAATCAATAGTCTTCGCGTCGAACTCGAAGTCCATGTCACACACCTTCACCCTTCGTGGGCCGAGTACGACCGAGATCAGAAATTACTGTTTCACAACAATTTTCGGCTACGCAAGTGCCGAGAGCCCGCGCTCTGCCAAAGGAACGACCATCGAGCCGATGTCCTCGAAACCGTCGCCGACTGTTTCCCCATTGACGAAGCGAAGATGGATGCCTTCCAGAATCACTGCCATCTTGTAGAATGCGAAGCTCGAATACCACTGCAGCGCATCGGTATCGAACCCGGTACCTAGGGAATATCTTTCGACAAGGTCGTCGAACGAGGGGAAACCCTCATGCGCAGAGGGCGTCCCGGCAATCGGATTATCGATACCCGCCCAACCCGACCAGAACAGATGGACTAAACCCAAGTCTGTCAACGGATCACCCAGTGTTGACATCTCCCAATCCAGCACTCCGACACTGTCCGACGGGGCACCTAACCGAACAATCATGTTGTCGAATCGAAAGTCGCCGTGAACGATCGAGGTTGCAGACTGCCCCGGAATCGACGACGCGACCCGCGCCCCCAGTTTTTCCAACATCGGAAGATCGCGGGACTTCGACGACGCCAACTGCTTGCTCCATCGCCGTACCTGGCGCTCGAGGTAACCCTCCGGCCTACCGAAACCAGACAAACCCAGGCTACGAAAGTCTTGCGTGTGCAGTGCAGCCAGGCAATCGACGTAGCGATGCGCCAACTCGGAGCGATTGCCCTCGTCCACGGAAGCGAAGTCGTCATCGGTTCGCAACACCTGACCTTCGATCTTGTCCATGACGTAGAAACTTCCACCCGATGTCGCGTCGAACTCCTCGGAGAACACGATCCGCGGAACCGGGACAGCACTTTCCGCGAGGGCTCGCTGAACGGTCACTTCCCGACCCATGTCGTGAGCAGTCTCCAGACGGTGACCGATCGGCGGACGACGCAGAATCCATCTTCTCGACTTACTCGCCAACTCGAACGTCAGGTTGGATCGACCGCCTGCCAATAGTCGCACAGTCAGTTCCTCGCCCGTACCCAACTCGCCCATCTCGACCAACCTGGACCGAACCAAGTCGGCGTTGAACTGCTCGCTCTCCGCTATTGATTCAACCTCATTCATTACAACGTCCTCATCCCATAGTCCGTTACTCGACGCCACAACGCACCACACCCGCACCGGCGGGCAGGTCGGGCCGAACCAAAACCTTCACGTGCTCTATCTCGTCACCCGCGGCCGGGCGCAGCGCAGAGAACACCTCACTCACCGCATCCAGCCCGGCAAAGCCCGTGACCATCAATCCCGGATCGAAACGACGCTCCACGATATGTTCGAAAGTTCGGGAAAACGCTTGGTACGTATGTTCTCCACGCCCCGGACCACCCACGAATTCCAAACTCACATTCTTGAGAATCCCGATTACGGGTCGAATCGACTCGTGCTCCATTGCCGATCCGACAATCACAATGCGTGTGAACGGTGGAACGACAGACATCAAGGAACCCAGTAGATTCCGTGCTCCGGATGCTTCGAAGACAAATACTTCGGTATCTGCCGGAATCATTCCTGCAAGTGTGCTCAGTGGATCCGAGTGCCTCGGATCGACTGCCACATCGGCCCCGTACGCCAAAGCCACAGTTCGTCGAAGTTCCGAAGGGTCGGATACGACGATGGGGTGAACGCCACGTTGCGCCAATTCGATGACTGCGCCGAGTCCGACAGGCCCGCAACCGGTCACCACTGCGGCGGCGCCGGCAACGATTCGTGAACGCAGCACGGCGTTAACACCAGTAGCGAGAGGTTCGGTCGCCGCAGCGGTAACCGGATCCACGTCCGGAGGGATGTGCAGGTGCCCTCCAGCCTGGATAACAACCCTTTCAGCCAGCCCTCCCGGCTTCGAATTGCAGTATCCGACTGTATGAGTCAATCCATCGTCGTCAACGACCCACGGCAGAACCACCAGACGGTCACCGACTGCGTAGTCGACCACTCCGGTTCCCAACTCGGTCACCGTTGCAGTGAACTCGTGTCCGAATACAACATCGTGCGCCGGATCGAACAGCGCTCCCGGCACGTCCGCCTCACGATGCGCAGCCAGGAAATCATCGGTGTGCTGCCAGGCCGAAAGATCACTGCCGCAGATCCCGGTGGCTATCGGCTCCACCAGAAGCTGATTCGGTCCCGGTGACGGCTCCGGAATGTCGGCAAGTATGACGTCTCCACCTCGAAGCACTGTTGCCCTCATCTGATGTCCTCACGTCGAGAAGTGCCTACGATTTTGTCGGCCATTGTTCGAGATACTTCTGTACGGACATCAGCGTGCGCAAGGCTTCGGCGCCGTCGAATGCCCTGTGGTCGAAGGTCAATCCGAGTCGTGCAATGGGCCTGATGGTGAGGAGCTCGGATTCACCGTCGACGCTCTTTCGCGTGACGGGGGTACGCACGATGGCTGGGAGACCGATCGAGGCAACTTGCGGACGAGTCAGGATCGGAGTCGAGACCACGCCGCCGACACTTCCCGAGTTGCTGATCGTAATTGTTCCGCCCGAAAGATCCTCCGGCTGCGCGGAACCCGAGAGTATCGCACTACTGGTCGCGACTATTGCGTCCGACAGTGCCTCCAGTTCGAGATTCTGCGCATCACGTATGACGGGGACGATCAGTCCGTCCGGAGTGTCCACGGCAATTCCCAGGTTGACAGTGTTCCATCGCACGAGGTGCTTGTCCGTGAACGTGGCATTGGCATCCGGGTGGTCTGCGAGCGCCCGGCACAGTGCGTGACCGACAAAGGGAAGGAAACTGAGTTTCCCTTCACCTCGAGTTGATCTCTCACGGTTGATCTTCGCTCGGGCTACTGAGACCGCAGTGAAATCGACATCAACCTGCGCCGTCAATTGAGGAGCCGTATTCCACGATTCTGTCAGATTCTTGGCGATTGCCCTACGCAGGCGAGTGTGTTCGATAGCCGTGTAGGTCACCGCCTCGTATCCGGCGGGAATCGCCACGGTGTCAGCATCTTCCGGTACTCGATCCCTGGCTCCCGGCAAGAATTCGCTCTTGCTCTCCAGCGACATATCAGTCGAGCCCGAATCGAGGCGGAGGCGTCGACTTCCTTCGGGCGGACGATTGACCGGAGAGAACCACGACGCAGCCAACACCAGTGAATCGTTGGGTGGGCGAGAACCCTCGGCGGCGACTGTCGGGGCCGCGCTCTCGAGAGCCCGATCCGGCGAAATCGGGAACGGACCCGCGATCGGACCCGATGTCGGCGCCGCCGGCGCGACATCTTCACCGACTGCATCTTCACCGGCAATGGCTTGCGCGACGGCTACCGGGTCGGCGTCGAGTGAGGCAAATCGAGCAATGACGTCCCCGACAGGAACCTCCTGATCCACTGCGGCAACGTAACTGATGAGGATTCCCGAAGTTGGCGAGTCGACTTCGGTGTCGACCTTGTCGGTCGACACCTCACAAAGCGGATCGCCCTCGGCGACCCTGTCCCCAGGCTTGAGCAGCCATTCGGTGAGCAACGCGAATTCCACCGATCCCATGTGGGGCATGTGGACGTCGAATAGTGTGAGCATGGTGAATGTCCTCGTAGTCGAGTAATTAGTCGCGAACCAGGTGACGGGCTGTCTCGATGATGTCGGAAACACTTGGGAAGCAATGATCTTCGAGGAACCGACTCGCCGGAATCGGCGCATCCACAGAACCGAGACGCGCGATCGGAGCGTGGAGCCAGTAGAAGCAACGCTCCTGGATGAGCGCAGCGATCTCGGCGCCAGGACCAGCGGTTCTCGGCGCCTCGTGAACGATCATCGCCCGCCCGGTCCGCATCACCGACGCGATGATCGTGTCGTGGTCCAGCGGAACCAGCGTTTGCAGGTCGACAACTTCGAGCTCGATACCCTCCGCAGCCAGCACGACAGCTGCTTCAAGCGAGCGAGGCACCATACATCCATAGCTGATGACGGTCACTGTGTCGCCACGCCGTGGAATCGATGCTTTACCCAAGGGCATTACGTACTCGGGATCGGTGAATACCTCACCCCGTTTGAAGTTGAGCTGCTTGCTCGGGTAGTACAGAACAGGATTTGGGTCCCGGATTGCGGCCTTGAGTAGGGCTTTCGCGTTGGCAGGATTGGACGGGACAACTGCTTTGAGTCCCGGAAAATGCATCGGTAGCATCTCCATCGAACCCGAATGTTCTGGTCCTGCACCACCGCTCGGCCCGATCGGCATGATGATCACAGCGGGAAGTTCGAATTGACCACCGTGCATATGGCGCCACTTACCCAGTTTCTGAAAGATCTCGTCCCCGGCGATCAAACTGAAGTCTGCAAACCCCAACTGAACGATCGGACGCATTTCGGTCATGGCGGCACCGGCAGCTGCACCCACCATGAATGCTTCGGTGATTCCGGTGTTTCGGATCCTGTCCAGGCCGAATTCCTCTACCAGGCCTCGGGTTCCGCCGAAGAACCCGCCTGAGGCAATGTCCTGCCCCATGAGAAACACCGAGGGGTCACGGCGCATCTCTTCGGCAATCGCCGCACCCTGTGCGGCCTCGTAGCTTTGCACCGTAGTTTCCGGAGCCGTGCGGTTGACAGACGTGTCGTCAGTGATAGTCATGCAAAAACGTCCTTCATGATAACGGAGGGGTCAGGCAAAGGAGCGGCTTCTGCCTCGGCGAGCGCTTCGGCAACTTCCGCACGTGCTGCGGCGACGATCTGGTCGGCCAGTGAAGCATCGAGTCGAGAACGCATGATGTCCAACGGATCTCGGTACGTCGACAAGAAATCTTCCGGGCGATACTTCTGCGCGTCGCCTTCCCAGTGTCCGCCGACCCGGGTGACGACTGCCTCGATCAACGACGGCCCATGACCATCGCGCGCTCGATCGATCGCGGTCTGTGTCGCATGGTAGACAGCGACGGCGTCGTGACCGTCGACGCGAACTCCCGGAATCCCGTATGCAGACGCCCGTTCGGCGATAGTGCTTGTCGGACTTACAGACTCAAAAGAGGTGGTTACCGAGATTCCATTGTTCTCACAGAAATAGACCAGCGGTAGTTTCCACCGCGATGCCTCGAGCAGAGTTTCATGGAAGGTGCCACGTGCCGCCGTTCCGTCGCCGAAGTCAGCCAGCGCAACTTGCCCAGTGCCTCTCATTTGCGCCGACAACGCCGCGCCTGCTGCCACCGGATACACCGATCCGAGCGTCGCCCCCTCCCCCATGATTCCGAGCGCCGGATCTGCCCAGTGAGGAACCCCGGCGCCTTTTCCGCCGGTAGAACCTGTCACTTTTCCAAGCAGGTCACCGATGATCGGCCCCATCGCCATCCCTTTGGCAAGCGGCCATGTGGCTCCTCTTCCCTGATAGAACAGATAGTCGTCGTCTCGCATGGCTGCCACCGCTCCAGCGACAGCACCTTCCTGCCCTTTGCCCGGATGCCAAAATCCGGCAAATCCGTGGTCCCGGATGTGAATCTGCACCGCGTCCTCGATCGCACGCGCACGGGCCATGACGGTGAAAATGTCGATCGCCAACCGTGGGTCGAGTGACTCCGGTTCCACTACTTCGGTCAGCTGTTCGCTTGTGTGCGTGGCCATTCCGATCTCCTTCTGACAGTCCGACATGCAAGTACGAGGTTCGCGCCTTTGACAACCCGGCATCGATTGCCATTCGTGTGGCTGCTGTCACATCACCCTATGTGGATCAAGTGATTCAATCAAGTGCATTCTCTAAATCGACTGAGATCTACTCAGACATCACCGGGTCAGCAGGCCGGAAATCAGGCCGCGACATCGCGATATGATGGGGTCAACAAACCGAAAGGTTGCGGAAATGCCACGATCCAGTCCACGCGACGGCGCAGCAACTCGCCGTGCTCTGATCGACTCAGCGGCAAAGCTGTTCGCAGCAGAGGGAGTCGAGGCCGTCTCGATTCGAGCGATCAATGCCGAAGCCGGATTGGGAGCAGCATCCGCGCACTATCATTTCGGATCCAAGGACGCGATCCTCGACGCCGTCCTCCTCGACTCCGGCGCCGAAGTACTCGCACACATTCATCGCCTGGCCAAGAACATGGTCGATTCCGACACCGTTCCGACAGCGAGGCAGATCGTCGATCTCCTGGCACTGCCGTATCGCCAGTTCCTCGATCAGGAACCTGACAAAGGTGTTCGGTGGCTGACTATTTGTGGACAACTCAGCCTCGCCAACGATCCTCGGCTATTCCCCGTCAAGGACGACACAGCAGAGTTGCTGCGCAAACTACTCGAACGCGCCTACCCCGCAGCCGACGACACCGCGATCGAACTGAACTGGTCACTCACCGTGAACACGCTGATCGTGATGGCGGCACGATGGTCGGACGCAAGCATCGAGGGATCTCGCGCGCTGTCCAACGGTCGATTCGACACACTGGCGGATTTTGTCGCAGGCGGACTCGAGTCACTCATGGATCCAACCCGGACCTAGCTTTGCGGATGGATCTTCCCAGGTAGGGTTGCGGATCCACCATCCACAGAACGCGCCGTCTCCGTGCGCGCTTTTGCAATTTTCTTGGGAAAAATTTAGTGGATCACTTGACAGAATCAATCGATCCATTTTACTGTGCCTCACATCACAAAATGCTTCAGTGGGTCTGCACACTCGCCGCGCCGACTGTCCCGCTCACTGCCCCGTCTTCCCGTCAGAAAGATGCAGGAGCCACGATGACCGCTCCATCCACGGATAATCCTTCCTCGACTCCATCGGAATCTTCCTCCGCAAACCCCACTCTCGCGATAGAAGGCGTGGGAAATCGATCAACCGCCGGCTGGGTCGGAATCCTCCTGATCCTCTGCCTTCTGTCCGAAGAAGTCGCATACGCGTTCAATCTGGTGACGCCCGCACTCCCCAGCATGGCTGGTTCATTCGAGACCTCGAACATCGCTTGGGTGTCAACACTGTTCACACTCTCCGGCGCTATCAGCGCACCGTTGATCGGCAAGCTCGCAGATCGAGACGGTAAGAAGAAATGGCTTCTGATCGCAACCGCCTGCATGGCAACAGGCTCGCTGATCGTCGCAATCGCGCCGACCTTCTCCGTAGTACTAGTCGGTCGTACCGTCGAAGGACTCGGTCTTGCAATCGTGCCGATAACCTACTCGCTGATGCGCGACATCTTCCCGAAGCGGATGCTGGCGATGGCGGTCAGCATGACAACCGCTGGAATTGGTGTCACCACGATCACCGGTCCTGTCATTGCCGGAGTTTTGATCGACAATTTCGGATTCCGCGGAGTGTTCTTCGCATTGGCACTCTTCCCTGTGCTCTTGGGTGCCTTGGTCATGCTCGTTGTTCCCGAGTCCCCGATCCGAGTGAAAACGTCCATCGACTGGGTTGGTGGGATCATGCTCGGGCTCTCGATCGCACTCCTCCTGTACTGCATCGGCGAAGGCGGAACGTGGGGCTGGACGTCGTGGAAGACACTTCTCTGCGCCATCGCCGCGGTGGCAATTTTCATCGGATGGGCTCGATACGAAAAGCGAATCGAGAACCCACTGATCGACATTGCGGTGCTGCGTGGTCGCGCTGTCGTGACGACACTGGTCGCGCAATTTACCGGCCAGGCCGTCATCGTTCTCCAATTCGTCTTGTTGTCCTTCATCGTTCAGACACCCATCGCCCTCGGCGTTACCTACGGGTTGGGGGAAAGCGCAAGCTACATGGCGCGGTTGACCACACCGGCCGGCGTGGCCACCGTCGCAATGGGGTTGCTTGTCGGCATAATCGCAGAACGTCGGGGCGCACGCCTGCCGAACTGGATCGGCTTCGCCTTGATGGCGATCGGCTCCGCATCACTCGCCCTCTCCCACAAGGAATTCTGGCCGATACTGTTGGGATACTTGGTATATGCATTCGGGGCCGGTCTGATCAGTGCGGCAATACCCAACCTGGTGATCGCCGCCGCGCCGGTTCGACTGCAGGCCGTCACAGCCTCGACGGTCAATGTGGTGGGATCCGTCGGCAGTGCTGTTGCTGTACAGATTGGTTTTGCCATCCTCGCCCTGAACATTGCAACGGTTGCCGACGGAACGCCTATTTACGCTGGAATTGGCTACACAACAGTCTATTTCGTTGCAGCAGGTCTGGCGATAGTCGGACTCGCCGCGACTCTCCTCATGCCGCACGGCCGAAAGCCCCAGTCTGTGGAAGCACTGACCTGATCTGAATCGACTATCTGAGAATTATCGTGACCTCACACTATGACGTCGTTGTCCTCGGAGCCGGCCCCGGTGGGTACG
>NZ_JAMSKS010000046.1:0-10472 GCF_024436645.1 Rhodococcus sp. T9N
GAGCCATCGCATTGACGGCCGACACTGGAACATTTACTACTGCAGCGCCAGTTGCCGTGATCACTGGGACTTGGGCAGCGGCATTGACTGCGATCGCCGGAATGGTGGTCGCGAAGTGTGCTGCCACCGACGAGGTGGGAGTCGCAACCGAGACGACAGCCACAGGAGCCGCCACCGTAGCGGCGGAAGACTGAGCCGCAACAGCAGGCAATGCCTGCGCACCCACTGTGATGGTCTCGACCATGATGATCGAATCGGCGCGGACAGCCGGGGTGCTGGCCTGAGCCGTGACAATCACCGCAGTCTCGGGATCGACCGTCGCGAAGGCTGTGAGCGAAGGCGCAATCGCCGAGGATGAACCCAAGGTTCGGACAGCGGTCATCGACGCATCCGCTCGAACCGCAGGCGCTACCGCCAGTGCCGACGCCAGCGCTCGCGGAACATTCACGAACGCCGGCTTCGTCCCATCCCACACCAACACGTCACCGAGATATGCCCGGATCGCAGGCTTACCGTCGAGCCACATTCCGGAGATCGACTGACCTCTGTTGAACAACCCCATCGGTCAGCCTTCCGTTAAGCGGCAGTGAGCGTGACCAAACCTGCTGCGTCCCAAGTTATTGTGAAGGTACCGGCGGTCGTGGACACGTCGGCACCAAAGTCGACGTAGGCGATCAGCGGCCGAGTGGCGTCGGTGCCGGGAGAGCTGTTGTAGATGACCGCGTACCGTGCAGTGATCGTCGACCCGGTCCACGCTGTGTCCTCGGCATCGAGGACGAGGGTGTTCGTTCCTGCGGTGTAGTTCACGGTAGGAGTCGCGAGCGCCGCGCCGCCGGCAGTGTAACCGGTACCGGACGCCTCGTTCGTCACCGACGACTTGTATTGGTGTGTGTCCTGGTCTGGGGTGTATGCACTGGTGCAGAGCATTACCTTCAAGGCATTACTGAGCCAGTTGATTTCACCATTGAAGGCAGACTGCAGCGCCTTGCCATAGAGTTTCGCGGTAACTGCCATGTCGGTCTCCTAGGACTCGAAAGTGATGTAGAGGGTCTCGGGGTCTTTGCTGGGGATCGCGGCATAGTTGGCGATCGTGGTCCGCTGAACGCGTGCGATACCACCGGCGTTGCGGACGAACCCCGGTTGGCCAACTGGCGCAGGCATTCCGGCATCGATGAGCGGCCAGATGGGAAGTGGTGAACCGGATTCCGGGATGAGGATCTGGTATTCCTTGGCGCGGACAGTGAGTGTTGCCGGTCCGGGTGAGAGGTCAGGGGTGGTGAGTACGCCGTTCACTGCCTGCACGAAGTAGGTGCGGGTTGTGACGACTTCGTTTCCGTCGCCGCGAATCTCGGGGATCTGGAAGGCGAAGACGGATTGATCGTCAAACTCTGCGACGTCACGGATTTGTCCGGTGAGTACGGTCACGACTCCCCCTCTGCGTATATGCCGCGCATGATCTGGGCGGTGTCGTGGTCGACGTTCGCGGATGCGTTCGTGATGGTGCTGCCGTATTCGGCGAGCTTGGCGAGGAGTTCAGCGGAGTCGATGCCGAGTTCTTTTGCCAGTTCGTGGACTCGGATCACTTCAGTGACTTCAGGTTCAGCCTTGTTGAGGGCGAGGGGTTCGAGGGTTGCCGGCTCGTCGAACTCGGCAGGACTGTCGTCGACCACCGGATCGGGCACCACAATCTCGTAACCACCTGCCGTCATCAGTGCCCACCATGCGGCCTCGTTGATCGACACCTCGTGCTGCAGGATGTACGAACCGGGCATCTCCACGTTCAGTGCTGGCGCCTCTGTCGTCCGTAGCGGGACTACCTTCACGCAAGGACTCATCGACCCGAAAGCGGGCTGCACCCACACGATTACGCGAGTGTGCGTCAATGTCACCCATTGCCCGCCGACTAGTTCGCGGCGATTCTCCGCCAATGGTTCCGACAGTTCGTACAGGTGCGCGGGGCCGGGGCATCCGCCATAGTTGGCGTCGATCAAAGTTGCTGTTGGCATATCAATCCTCGTCGTAGAGATATTCGATGACCGTCACGCAGCCGTTGGCGCCTTTGCCTGCAGGAACGCTGGGCGCTTGACCACCACCGCCTCCGCCTGCCGGGAATCCGCCAGCAGCGCCCGATCCGCCACCGCCGCCGGACTGGAGCGTCTGCCAGAACGCTGGGTTGCTTGTACCGCCAGGAACGAGAGCGGACTTGCCGCCGTTGGCACTACCGCCACCGGCTCCACCGCCACCCCCGGCCAGTGTCGAATAGCGAACATTTAGAGCGGTTCCGCCAGCCGAGCCAGCCTGAGAGCCGTCGCCGCCAGGCAGCATTGACTGCCCGCCTTTGCCTCGGGTCGTTGTGGTCGCACCTTTGCCGCCCTCGGTTTCGAGGATGTCGCCGAATGCGGACCTGCCTCCGTCTCCGCCTGTGCGGTTCGAATTGTTTCCGCCGTTGCCACCGAGTCCGACGATGACCGGAACGGTCTCGGGAAGTTCCGCGGCAGGGATCCTCCGCTTGGGCGATCTGACTACTGCCCCACCGCCTCCGCCATGACCGTTGCCATTGCCTGAAGGCCAACTGCCGCCACCGCCAGCGCCGCGAATGACAAGTTCAATGGCATACAGGCTTGGATCTTTAGTCCACGTATCCGAAGCGGTATATACGCGAACCCTGTTGCGCGGCATCAGGCTTTCCGTTCAATGACGTAGAGAAGCCCTACTCCTCCATTGCCGCCGTTGCCGGTCTGGTCGAATCCACCGCCAGCTCCGCCGCCACCTCCGCCGCCTGGCGAAGCGCCGTGTCCGCCATCTAGATGGCTTCCATATCCGCCGCCGCCACCGCCGCCACCTGTTGCAATAAATTCGGGTGGCGCGGTCCCATTCATTCCAGGCTGCCCGCCTGGTGATGCGCCGCCGGTTCCGCCGACTGCGCCGAAGTTTGTGCCCGCGGCACCGCCGCCTCCACCGCCGCGGAGTTCACCCGGATAGTTCGACCAGCCGCCGACTGGATCTGGCGTGAAGCCGCCGATGCCGCCGTAGCCGCCCGCGATCAAACCTGAGCCGCCAATGGGTCGAGGGTGGTCGTTGCCGTTTCCGCCGAGCCCGCCTTGTCCGCCAGTTGCAATCAGGTATGGTCCGAACATCACGTTTCCGCCGCCGGTGCCAGCGCCCTCGCGGCCGCCTCCCACGCCTGGGGCGTAGATCGTGATCGGCACTGAAGCAGGCAAGAAGTGCGCAGGAATGGTTGCAGTGATCTCACCGCCACCACCGCCGCCGGATCCGCCTTGGCGGTTACCGATCTGCGTATCCCACTTGCCACCGCCACCGCCGCCACCAGCGCCGATCAGAATCAGGTCGACGGACACAATTCCCTCGGATGGGTAGTAGACCTGGTTGGTGCTATACCTCAACGCTTCACCCTGAAGGAGCATCTGCCGGACAGCTTCTTTTATCTGGCCGATCTCGACTTCGTGCGAGTTTGTGATCGCGATCTGCTCAGCCAAGGGCGACTGGATATTGAACCGAAAAGCGTTCTGGGCGCCACCGAAAGCGCCACGTGCGCCGCCTGTCGCGAGGGCCTTGGCCGACTCCGCGGTGACATCCTGCCCATACCGGGAGCCGACGACATACGCACCATCAGGGGCGGAGATTCCTGGGGTTGTCATCTAGGCCTCCTTGGTGGAATCCGATTCGCTCACAAAATCTTTCGATGAACGCTTACTTTTCCTCATTAGCCGTCGCCGCCCCTAGGGACGATCTCTAGGTCGGCAGGTGGGGCTGGAACTTGAATTCCATTGTCGGCGAGAGTGTTACGCAAGGTGGCGATGTACGTCCGGGCCGCGAGTTGCCAGCGGTCCAAGTGGTCAATCACATTGTCACGCTCGGCAACTTTCTTCTCGAGCTCGGTCGTCCGAGCATCAGCCTTGTCGGCTCGTGCATCCGATTTATCCAAACGCACAGCCAGAGAGGCAATATTGTCTTGAGGTGCCCGCCTCCACGCAGTAACAGCGCCCGCGAGCGCCGAACCAAACGCGACAATCAAAGCGAGAAGGACACCAAGAGAATCAGCGCTCACCCACCTACCTCCTGATGTGCCCTGGTCATCCCGAAATGAATGCCAGCAATGCCGATAGCTACAACGCCGAACGCAATCGGCGCAGGAGGTTCAGATAAAACCGAACCGGAAATGATCGACACTCCATAAAACATCCACCCGAAGATCCCGACGATGTGCGCACCAACAGCCCACCTCCCCCACACCGCTGCAGTCGCCAGCAAGGCGCCAGTCACCATGAAGACCACCGGCCACACTGGGCCAAAGGATTCGATGATCACCACTAGCGTTTCCTGGCCTGGAGGCAGTGGCCGCCGGACCCACTGAGACGGCCCTAAGTAAAGGACCCCCACGGCGATCGAGATCAAACCCATAATCAGGGAAACAATGCGCACCCCTGACATGCCGTTCACCCTTTAGGGGCCGTAGCAAGCGCAGGAAGGTACTGCTTCAGGAATGCATCCACTGCGGGGTTCGCGAGGATCTTCGTCACGCCTGCGATGATCGGAACTGCCGCCGCCAATGCTGTCGACTGTGTAGTCGTCGAGGCGTCTGTCAGCGCCGCCAATACTGCCGGCAGAATCGCAATCAGAAATGCGACCACCGTGCGAGCTACAGCCCGCCACGGGTACTGAGACTGAGTTGCTTCGTCAGGCCTTGAATGTTCTCCCATTACTTTCCTGCCTTGATCGCAGCGGTGAGAGCATCGATGCTCTCCTTGAGTCCGTCGATCTTGCCGACGATGTACGCGCCATCAGCGGCATCCAAAACAGCCGCGCCGCCATGCGGGTACGACTCGGGATCAACCTGCCCTTCCGGCAAAGTGCGGGATCGGACAACACCATTGATGCGCTCGGCCGCCTTGAATACCGTCTGTTGCTGATCATCGGAAAGAGCCATGAGAAAACCTCCGGGGGTAGCAGGCGCAGCAAATGCGCCGTTGATTCGAGCCTGAATGTCTGCGCGGAACTTGTTCATGTCCATTCCGCCGGGATCCCACTTACCTTGAGCTGCACCAGCCCACTCTTTGTGGCCGATCGCATGCGATGCAGGTTGACCGACCCTCCGGAGGATCGCAGCGCAGCACCGCACATACGCGTCATACTGTGCGGGCGACCAGCCTTCGGTGCCGTTGTTCTCCGCCTCGATGCCGATGGTGCGTTCGTTCGCGCCGTTGGTCGGCAGGCCCGGGTATGACCCGCTGCCGGCATGCCAGGCGACACCCACGCCGACGACGGTGGCAACACCATCTCGGGACAGGTGGATCTGCGAGCACAGGCCGAGGCTTGGATGGTTCGCGATGTAGCCGGGGTTGTTGCCGGGTGGGTTGTTGCCGGTGTGGTGTGCGACGACGCCCCAAATGGTTTCCATGTCGCCATGGCCACGGTCTTTCCAGCCGGGGTATTCGACGACTTTGATTCCCTCGGCACGCAAGACATCTGCGAGCCAGACGGGATCTCCTGTCCAGGTCATGTGCTTCTCCTAGCTAGGGTTGCCGCTGAAGCGACTGCGTTCCAGCGCATCAGATCCCCCTGTTGTTCGGGTTGTTGAGAATCCCCTGACGAGGTTTCTTCGACGACATCTCGAGTGCGATCACACGACGCTTCTCTGGCATCGGAATCGGCGCCATCAGATAGCCGTTCACGGCACTGACCGTGTGATCCGCAGGGTTGAACAGATCCGATCCGTCCACCACGACAGCCGTATCCATCTTCGGCTCATCAGGTTTCACCACGCCGTGATAGCGCAACTGCTCGGCGATGAACTCCTGCTCATGGCGCGTGTACTCGGCCATGTCCGGGAGGGCCACCGGCGACACTTCCGGCTCGTCGATGTCGACCCACTGCATCGCACCGTTCAGGTAATGCTGCTGGCCGCGGTACGGCACACGAAGTTTCAGCTTCGGCTGCGGAAGCTGGCTGACATGAATGTTTCCGTTCTCGTCAGCCAACTTCGCAAGACTTGGCGCGTACACAATTGCCAACGAGTCCCACCGCTTCGACCACGCTGCCCGCTGATCCGGTCCAGGCGTGTATTCCTGCTGACCGGCGAACGGCAACTGCACCGCGATCCACTGCAGCACCTGCTCCGGATCGTTCGGATCGCAATTCTCGAGAGTCGGAATCCGATCAGCCACTACATCACTCCTAGTTCCTGAAGCATTCCAAGGAAGTCCTGCATGTCTTCAGCCATCCGAGCGACCGGGTCTTCCGCTTCCCGCTGGCCGATCTGGATCTGCCAGCCGGGAGTTGAGTCGCGATCCCATGCGAGGGTCAGTTCAGAGACGCGCTCGACGAACAACCGCCCCGGCTTCATGCCGAGGACGGAGAACGCCACACGATCGCCGAGGAAGAAGTGACCATGCCCGCGTTGGCCGATACGCCACGGAGCACCGTCAGCGACAGTGAGTGTGACGCGGTTCGTTTCTCGGGTCGACCACATGCCGGCGCGCATCGCGAGGAGGAACGCCAGCGTGTACGCCCGGTCTCCGCCTTCGGCCCACTTCTCGTGATAGTGGGAACCGCCGAGACGTTGCGCTCGTTGTGGGCTCTTCCACTTGCCGAATGCCAGGAACACGTCCGTGTACAGCGGTTTCAGGATCGCGTCCGCGACACCACCGAGAGGCGGAACGCCGGGAATCATGGCAGTGAGGTCGCCGACCATCTGCACTGCGGCAGAGATCAACTCGTTCACACCGGGCATCGAGTGCCCGCCCGCTACAACCCCAACGTCAGTCGCGGGTTTGTGGCTGAACTCCGACGCCTGAATGCCGGTGTGTTCACCTTCGCGGTACACCACACCGGGCATCGACGGGATAGTCCCCTTGAATCCGGGAATCAAATATTCGCCAGGCACGTTCGGGTCGTCGACCTGTTCGACGTTCTCCGTGATGCCATCGGCGCCGATGTTGATCAGTTCGTGGAACAGGCCTTCGAAGATGTTGCCGCCGAATGATGTTCCGGTGTTCCATCCCGACTTGTCGATCAGGTCCCAGACGAGGCAGCCGTGACGGATATTCGCGCCCGGCCACGGAGGCGGATCACCCTGGAGGTAACGCCGCGGTTCCCAGGACAGCTGGGCGTCAGCGACGATCTTCTTGCTGACGTCGTGCATGTTCTTGAAGCGGGAGTGGACGATAGCGCCGACTGAATGATCGGGTTCTAGGTCAGGCTTGACGACGTTCCACCAGGTCGACTGGTCGAAGTTGTTCCACATCGCCGGGTTCATCGGATCGTCCGGGAGCATGAACAGCGACGATTCGAGTCGCATCAGGTTCACGAGCAGGGTCGTCTTCAGGGCCCACCGTGCACGGCCGAAGCAGATCCACAAGCGAGGAAACTGCACTTCGGCGGGTAGGAATGGGTTCGACCACGCGAGGATGTGCTTCAGTTCCTCGTAGTCGTTCTTGAAGATGACCCGGACGTACTTCCGTCCGTCGTCATCCTTGATGATCTTGAACTCGTCCATCCGGCCGCCCCAGCGGGAGCCGTCTTTGTCGATCGTGATGTGGACGTTGGTTGTTCCTCGCCCGTCGATGTCGACGAGCCACTTCGACATGAAGTAGTCGAGCGGCATCTCGAGCGAACCGATTCCAGTCTCATTGTCGAGATACTGGAACGATGCGTTGTTCTCGCGCTTGATGATTCCGCGGAGATTCCAGTCGCCATCCCATAGCCGAACCAGCGGCGAAGTAAGTCGCTGATTCTGCTCAGCCTTCAAACGGTCGGTGATCTGGGTGAATACGGCGTCGAAGTCGATTGTTTCGACTGAGGTCACACCTGCCCCCATTCGTGGCCGCACTTGCATGTGCGAATAACTTCGAATCCGAATTCACTATTGCCGTCTCGTCGATCGAGGAAGCGTGCGTATCGCATGACCGCTTCGTCGGACCACTCGGGAGAATCGGCCCGAATCTTGTCCAGGTCCCAAACTTTCGCCCGAGGCGCCCGGAGTGCGTGACATTCGAACGTCTCGCACGCGGGACAGAAGCACCAAGCTTCAAACCTCTCCGCCATGACACACTCCTGTTACTGAAGGCCCCAAGGCCGTGACCATGGACGGGGGCAGCGGACTTGGATTCCGGCGCCGGCAGGGGCGTTGCGCATCCCCACTGGGAGCTGAACCTGATTGGTGTACGGCGGGATCGGATAGCAGAACGTGACTCCTTTCATCTGCTGCCAGTACGGGATCTTCAGCAGGGAGGTCGCCTGGTCGGCTTCCTCGTCCGTGTCGAAAAGGATCGTGTCGCCCGCAGAGATTGCGGGACACCAGATCTTGCGGTCAGCGTCAATCACGGCCCGCTCGTACCGGTCGTCACCGAAACTGAAGTCCGGCAGCATTGGACGGCCTGGCCCCTGGACCACGTACTTCAGCCAGATCGGGACGTCGGTCGGATTCGACACCGGCAGCGTCCCGTAGTTGATGGACCCGCTGGATGTGTCGGTCGGCGAAACCCACTGCGCCGTAACGTCCGGCTCGTACCACCACGGATCATTCGCAACGCACGTCATCGTCACCTGCGCGTCACCGAGCAGCCGCGGGTCATGTTCCATATCGACCTGCGGCTGCTCAGCCAAACGCAACTTCAGAAACCGGCGACTACCCTCCGAGGTGATCCACAACGTGCAGTCCTTGTCGTACGACCACGCCTTGCGCCACTCCGAATCCGCTTCAGCCCACGAATCGACATGATCGTCAGTGATCCACACCCCGAACACGAGGTCGCGCTGAAGGTTTCGCTTCCCGCCATACGTCGAACCAGTTTGGAAAGCGTGCGAATTGTGGATCGTCTTGACCGGAGCGTCGTAAAACCCTTCGACCTTCGTGCCGAGGTGAGCCCCTTGTAGTCCCATTCCGGGGCCCGAAAGCGTGAACCATTTTCCGTTCACGCCTTCGAGCTCCACAGTGGCGGTGAATGTCATCCATCACCTCCTGGTGAATGTCAGCGACCGGTGAACGACAGCGCTTGCTGCTGCTGCCGGATGCGCTCTTTCTGAATCGCCTCGGCCATATCGGCGACGTGATAGTGGATGTGCTCCTCGATGACGCGGCCACCTTCGGCGATCGCGGACTGAATCGAGTTGGACCCCGCCTGATCCGAGACGACAGGAGCGGCCGCCTGAGCACCCTGGACGGCAGCGTTGATGTCCATCGCCGCCTGCCAGTACCGGTGATTCGGATCCAAGGGCGTGCCCTGAACTCCGAGAATCTCCGGGATGGCACTCTTCGCGATGTCGCCGACCTGAGTTCCAAACTGAGCGAAACGACCCTCCGCGTACAGGCGAGCCTCTTCAGGATCGAAGACGCCGCCCTGCGCGAACATGCCCATCGCCCGCTGCACGCCCTCGACACCCTGCTTACGGGCGATCGAGTTCATGCCATCGACGAACGACGAACCCACAGCGCGAGTCCACTCGGGCCGCATGATCGACTCACCGCCGGAAACTCCGACCTGGAACTTGTCCTGGCCGGGGCTGTATCCGGGGATGATCCCGCCGAGCGCGTAGCCGTGCCCTTGGCCCCACATGGCCCCGAGGTCATCGCCATACCTGGATCGGTAGTAGCGCAACGCCGCGGACATTGAAGCATCGGGATCTGTGCGATCGTTCGGCAGATCCGGATTGCGGTAGGTCGCAAAGGTTCCAGGAATGACCTGAAGTAGACCCACCGCTTCATTGCCGCCCGAGTTCACGTCCTGAACCGACTGAACGATGTTCGGATTGCCGCCGGACTCGGACTGGATCTGCGCGAGCATCAGATTCTGATTCCGCTCGTTGGCGTCGAACCCCTCTCGCTGGAGAGCTTCAATCACCTTGGAGCGCCATTGTTCTGCGCCAGCGCCGATATCGAACGGCGTCGACCCTGAATCGTTCGGCCCGGAGGCACCCCTGATAGCAGTGGTCATCGCATCCTTGATTGCGGTGAACGCAGCCTTGGGGAGTTGACCCATCAGCGTCGGTCCGAAATCCGGTATGCCAGCACCAATGCCCGACACCGTCTTGTCGAATGTCGAAGCTGCGACCGACCGGGCCGAGTTGACTGCGCCGCCAAGAAGACGGCGCACACTTCCCATCAGCCCGCCGCCATCCGCGTCGGCCGGATCGCCGCCAGGGCCAACCGGTTCCGCGACTGCCCAGTGCACATGGTTGTTGTGCTCCGCCATCGTGCCCGCGCCGTAGAACCCGTAACCGTCACCGACCGGGTTGCCGGCGCCGATGTTGCGATTGAACGGATCGTGGATCAACTCGATGGTTCGGCCTGCAAAGTTGTCTGCAATCCAGCCTGCGAGTTGGCGCATCTCAGGGGTCGAGGAGTAGCCGTTCGAGAAGTCCGCAGCCATACCCTGCGAGTGGTAACCGTTGTCGGTGTAGCGAAGACCGGAGGTCATTTGCATTCCGGCGCCGAACTTCTCCTGCACGGCCGA
>NZ_JAMSKS010000047.1:0-6810 GCF_024436645.1 Rhodococcus sp. T9N
TGGGGGCCTACCAGCAAGGTTTTGAGATATGTCAAAACTGCGTGCAGATAATGCGAGTGTCACAACCATTTCTGGCCAGAGGACCGTCGTACTTGTCGGTCCATGCGGTTCCGAAAACGCACCTTTCGCCTGTGCCGCAACCCCTTTCGTAACCAGGGATATTCGGCAACTTGTCGACGACAGTCACCGATCCGAGCAATTCGTCGAGGCGAGGTGTCGACTCGCCGGCCACTTCTGCGACCACGAGAGGTGCAGCAGGTGCACTCGTCTCCATTCCCGTCCAGGGGCCTCCCTGAGCAACCGCTGCGCACCCCGAGACCACGGTCATAAGAAGCCCCGCAGCGGCAACACACGTGGCGACCTTGCGCCTCATCATCATTCTTTCGTCTCTGCTGATGGCCACATCAATTCGGCGGCGTTAGGTGCGACGGATGAAAGACTGACTCTGCGGGCGAAATTCACGGCCACCTCGCTCGGATCCGCAGAAGGAACAAACGCGGGGTATTCGTCGAGCATCACGATCAGTCGACCGCTGTCTTCGTCACCTTGAGTTTCGGAGCTGTCCTGCTTTTCCTTTTCGGCCGCGTTTCGTGCTGCGGCGGCAGCTTCCCTGGCTCGTGCGGCGAGCGTGACGACAGTTGTATCGGGGGGTTCGATCGGCGTGGTCATGGTCTCCCTTTCCTGGCGAGCCGATGCGGTGCGTCCGGCATCGCCGCACGCTAACTCCGGACCTGGACTGGATGACGCCGTGCACGCACCTCCGTACAGAACCTGCAGCTCAGGCTCCTTTCATTTCGCCGTCAGCCCGGGAAATTCAGCCGGCGCTCGGGTGCACAAGTTTCAAGAGGCTGCCCCGATTCGGCACCGGCGAATGACAGGACTGGCCGAGTTGGTCGATCGCGTGAGGTAGTGTCGGCGGCACTGAGAATGCACCGGGTGAGTCGGGGGCACACCATGTGGTGGCCTCCGACTTTTCTTTTGTGTGCGTCCTTCAGTTCTCTTGCGCGCCGATATCGCGGACTGCGTCACCGGCTTTGTCGGGGCCAGCTTCTTCCGCTCGGCGGGTGTCGACGACTCGGAACTGTGCCGGGATCCCGAGAATGTCAGGATGAAATGTCAGGTCCGGCCGGCGACGGCGCGCCGTCTGGTCTTTGCTCATCGTTGTTCTCCTTCGGGTCTGTGATCGGTCAGTTGCACGATCAGGCGCTCGCCAGGTTGTTGTCCAGGTCGCTCGTACGGCGCGAAATGTGCACCCACCACGTCCAATTGGATTCCTCTCGGAAGCAAATGATGTGAGTTGTTCATCCGTGAAGACTGCCCGTAGTACATCCCCCGCTCTGTCGAGATCTCGAAGACGACATCTGTCGGGCGAGTGGTGGAATCGAGCTCGTGCAGCGAGTGCGTCGCTGCAGTGAACCGGTCGAAGGAAAGCACCGTGCCGGGTTGAAGCGTGGCAGGCAAGTCCGCCGGGTTGACCACAGCATTGGGAACGCTGACAGAGGTGTAGACGAGATGTCCGCGGCCGGATTCACGTTCGTACCGTTGAATAGCGCGGTCGACACGCTGCACCTGCTTACGCCTGCCGTCGTCGAGTTCAACGGCATCGCCGGCAACCGCAGACAGCGCGTTGTTCGTTTCCTTCCAGACGTTCGGATCCGACGTCAACGCCGACAGTGCGTTGTACTGCGCCTGCGGCATCGAATCGAGCACCTCCCGTTTGGTGGCAGAGCGTGCGTTTTTCTGCCGCGCGGACAGCGAGCGACGTAGTTCGATCGCCGCCGGCAGCTCTCGGCGCAACCTTTGGTTCTCGATCGGTGCCGGCGTCGGGCGTGGATAGGCCCGGTTGAGGTCTCGACTTGCGCGGGTGAGGCCGGGCAAGTTCTCTGTCGCATGGTCGAGTTCGCGTGCTCCGCTGCGAATGTCGCCGCGAGTGCTGTACGCGTGTTCCGAAATCAAGGCACCTTCTTTGCGGGTGGCGATGTCGCTCTCTCCCCGATCTGGGTCGAAGACGCCGTTACCGCGGTCCGGACTGATCCTGTCGTGACTTCTCCCCATCAGTCCCGCTCCTCGAATTCGTAGAGCTCTCCGCGTAGCTCCGCCAACGCGGACTCTCGGGCGCGCCGAAGGTCTGTGAGGTCGATCGCCAACTGACCTATCGCCGAAGCCGCCACATCATCGCCGGCCGAGTTGACCAGAAGGCCCTCGATGGCCTGGTCCCCGTCGTGAATCCTGTCGAGAGATTCGCCGGCAGCGATTGATTCCTGCAGCTCGAGCAGATGGCGACGATAGCTCCACAACGCAGCTACACGTGTGAGCAGCGAACGCTCGACCCGCTCGAGCCACCGGCTGCTCACCAGATGAGCTTCCCTCGCTGCGAGGGCTTGCGGGCCGCTACCCGCCGCCGGGGTTCCCAAAGTTGCTCGCACTGTGGCGAGTTCACCGGCATGCGCAAGAATTTCGGCCAGTTGCTCGTCGAGATTCAGGCGTATGCGACCTATGTCGAGATCCTCGCTTTCCCAGACAGGAACGGTGCGGATCTCGTCGACGAGTGCCGATGCCGCCAACGCCAACCGCAGCTCGACATGCGCTCCGCCCGCTGAGATCAACGTCTGCAGAGCTGTCACAGCGACGCCGATCTCGGTTTTGTCCTCCTCACTCAGACGGAGTGGATCGCGGCGGGTCCACCACCACAACCCCACCGCCTCTATCCCTGCGGCGAGACCAATGCAGACCAGTAGTGCGACGAATGGGTTCGCCGGCGCAGTCACGCCCGCAAGAACCGGGACAAGTCCGATCAGAACCGGCGCGAGAAGAGCGAGCGGAATCTTCACCTCCTCACCGCCGGCGGTGCGACCGGTATGTACCGTCGTGCGCCACACATCGCGCCGAGGGTAGTAGTCGAGCGACGAATTGCCTTCCCATCCAGGCTCGTCAGCACTCCACGTCTGCTCACGCCTGAGCCCGACTATCTCCGCCACGCGCTCGCTGAGCATCTTCTCCCACAACCGGTCGAGCGCGCACAAGAATTCGTCGCTCTCCGGGTCCACGTCGATGTCGGCGATCATGGACCGCACTGCGGTTGCTGCACTGTCTACGCTCACGTCACGCTCCGACCAGATCCGTTGTAGGTGAATGCTCCCGGTGATAGGTCTGCGCACGGACAAGTAACCGATCGAGCGCTTCTCCGACGACCTGCGGTTGCTCCAGACCCACCATGTGCCGGCCACCGGCGACGGCAACGAGTTCGGCGTTGGGCAGAAGCGCAGCCAGCTGCTGTGAATGCAGGATCGGAGTGACCCGATCTCTGGTTCCGCACATGATCGATACCGGGATGCGCCCCAGCGCTCCCACCGCGGCAGACGCGTCGTAGAGACGCAGGTCCCGCAAGAATGCCGCCACCGTCGCAATCGGTGTCGCGTGGACCATCTCGTACGACGTCGCTGCCGCCCGCAGGCCCGAGCTCGGAGCCATGGGACAGGTCGCGCCGATGACGGGCGTCAGCAGCCGCCGCGAGAGACTCCAGCTGCGCCCGACCAATCTCGGTGCACGCGCGCACGCACCGCCGAGCAGTGAGACTGCCGGGGTATTCAACGCACGCCCGATTCCGGCGCCCGCGACGTTACTCAAGGCGGTCGAGATCAACCCCACGCCGACCACACGAGATGTCGAATCGGCGTGTTGTGCGAGGTACGACAACACCGCCATACCGCCCATCGAATGACCTACGAGGACAACGGGTCCGGTGGGCGCTACCACCCGAATGATTTCCTCGACGTCTCGCCCGAGCTGGCTGATCGTGTAAGTGCCGGCATCGGCACCCCCTGAGCCACCGTGACCTCGGTGATCGAAGAACACCAACCTCGCCCGCTCACCCCACTGCCTACTCACAGAGCGTTGCTGAGGCGCCCAAGCACCGGCGTGTAGGCAGAAGCCGTGCACGAAGACCACCGTCAGCGGCGCCGTTCGGGATCCGACCTCGCGGACCGCGAGTCTGGTTCCGTCCGCGACAACCAGCGTGTGCGAGCGTCCCTCCTCGCGGTTCACAGCGGCCCGCCCAGAGTCCGGGTGAACTGTCTGCAGCCGGGGCTTTCACCGCTGTATCGCAATGTGCGGCACCCCGGATGTTCCCACGTCGTCGGAGTATTCGGCTCTCTCACCTCGAACCCCAACTCGCGCCAGAACTGCACCCGTTCCGGAAGGTCCTCCGTCGAGCCGTACAAGCGACCGTTGCCTGCCATATCGTCGGTGAGCTCGGCGATCAACCGCTCGATCAGCGCTGCCCTGACTATGGCCGCGTCGGGAACATCCGGGTTGACGACGAGAGCTTCGACGATGCGGGTTTGTGCAGCAAGCCGCTCACAACCCTCCGGAGACCAACCTGCTTCACGCGCGGTCCGAACCAGCCCATGAGGCGCTGATGCCAGCGCGTACCCGAGCTGCCGGTATTCCGACGATGCGACAATGCCCACCGTTCCTGCTCCCCCAAGTCCCGCGGGAACGTCGGTGCCCGGCGACCAGTGCCGGTGGAGCCGGCGCATCTTCTTCGCTTCCGTCGGATGAATACGAACAATCTCGACAGTCATCAGGCTCACTCCTCGTCGTCCAAACGGCATGTGGGAGGACCATAGATTCGGACCTGGACAGCACAGCTCCAACCACCGCGCTGTCCCCTTCCGAACCGTCCTTCTTTCAAGCCCGGCCTAGTGGAAAGCGCACTCGACGGGTTTGCTGTCGAAAGAAATCGGTCCGAGATGGCGGATCCCTCGGCCAGGCGGTCGGTGATCAGCTCTAATGAACCGCGTGACTGTCATCATTTTCGCCCGTGCAACCAACGGCTATGTTCTCGCCTCGGACGGCCGTACCTGCAAACCAGGTATCCCTGCCCACATCTTGAACGATGACGCGAAGAAGATTCGCACCTACCACCTGGGGGCGGGCGGTTTTGTTACCGCGTCGAGCGGAAGGGCCACCATCGGTGGCACGCCGATCGCCGATGTCGAAAGATCGATTTTCGACGAACATCACTCGTCAGGCAGCCAGGGATTCGGCCCCACCGAGTTCGCTCAGTCCATCGCCGATGTCATTGAGAAACACAACAGCACGCAAAAATGTGTATGCAGCACAAACACGGGAATCGACGGCGGCCGGGCATGCGTCATGCTGCCCGAGTGCGCCATCTGTGAACCAGAATCCGACTGTGAACACTACGAGTGGTACCTGCAAGACGACGAAGGAAATGGTTGCCCGTGCGCACCTTTCGATCAGGCGCCAGCGTCCACACCTTCGAAGTACCCGACAGGGTGCCGCTGCCGACCACGGGAGGAAGTTCCGCTCAGTTGGATATGCGTGCCATTCGGTCCGGACGCCGGCGACGCCGTTACCTCCACTATTTCAGCGCAATACCACCCCGTCCCCACTACTGGTCAGATCAAAGTGGACCTACTGCTGCAGGGTGAGCTCGAGCGTCCCACACGTGTAGACACTGACACCATCAAGAAAGCCGACGCGGATGCTCGACTTCCCCTGACCGACATCGAAAAAACGGCTGGGACCGTGATTGAACTGCTCGACTGCGCATACACAGAAGCACCTGACAACGTCGTAGTGAGACAGCTCGAGGAAGCCGCTTGGCAAGTCACCACATCGAAAGACACAACCATTCGCGAAGTGGCGGACACTATTCGCAAACAGATTGGCTCGGACGAGGCAGATCTGTTGGCCGGAGCGGCTGGCATAGGTGGCACCGCCTGTGTCATGGTCATCGAGAACGGCAAAAAACCGGAAAGGCTTCCAACGGAAGACAATTACGGGCTTCCTGTCACCGTGTGCCCGAGCCACCCCCACGTGGTCCCATGCCCGTCCGACTTACAGCCGTAAGAACGCACGAACGGCGGACTATAACGAGCGGCGACTACGTCTGAATCAAACCGAGAGGCACTTCGGTTTTCGTGATCGCCGACATCGACGAAACCGGAGCGAAAGCGACTATCGAATCTGTCATGGACTCCCCCGGCAGATACTCATTCCCACCGCGCTCGCCACCTCGTGGATGTAGACAGCGGCAACGACTGAGAAGCACTAGCTGGACCGATCTACTCTCAAATTCTTCCGTGTCCCCCGGGTTATTCGGCGATTTAGGCTCCGCCAAATCGGTTCGCAGTCAGTGTTGCAACGCCCGTTGATCCAACTGCGCCAGCGTGTTGCTGAACGTATACGGCAACGACGCCTTTGCTTCGATGATCTTTCCGAACGTGTCCCAGTGCGGTCGCGCAATGCCGTCCTCGTCAGCGATAGCCCAGTGGAGGCCAAGCGAACCCGTAAACTCGGACATCGCCAAGTGCGCATCCTCCAGCCCCAATATCTGCAGTTTCAACGTCGCAGAAACACATGCGTAGTAGCGGCTGTCGCGGTCACGGTAGGCATCAGAGTCCCGCTCCATGATCGGGTTATTACTCGACACCAACTCATCAGCCCGGTTCATCGCCTCAAGCGCAGACAAGAGAGCTTCGGTCACCTGCTGTCGATGCTGGACTGCACGATCCTCACCAAGCGTGGCCTCATGCAACGCTCTGTCGGATCGGGCCTTCACAAGGATTCCCAAGAACGCGATGCTCGCCGCCCCCACTGCGATCCCCGCCGCGATGATCGTTGCCTGCCCCTGCGTCAAACCTTCTCCGAGCGCCATGATCAACACGCTGCTATTCACCCTTCAAAGAGTCTGTTGCGGGACCTATTCAACGTATCGAGGAACAGGGGAGATATTGTCAAGACCTGTGGATGAGGGTGTTTCAGGCGACCTCCGTTTCGCTT
>NZ_JAMSKS010000048.1:0-5830 GCF_024436645.1 Rhodococcus sp. T9N
TGCGCCCACTCACGCCGCCTCGCCGAGAACCATCCACAGGTTCTGATCATTGCTCGGAACAGGGATGTCACGTCCCACTAACGGCCACGCGCCTTCAGCGGTCCGGCCTAGCGGAATCTCGGTGCTGACGATATCGGCTACCGAGTAGGCGATACGCCCACATCGTCGGCACTGGCCGGGCAACTGCTGAAATCGGATCATGGCCCAATGTTCGTCGCAGAGTAAGTAGTCCACGGGGGCGTTGCCATGACAACAGTCTTTGACGACCGCGGCCCACCTCGCTGCGCGCACGAACCCGACAGGGTCACCGGCGAAGTACTGCGGATGCTCCGCGCAGAACTCACACGGAAGTTCGGTGTGAACGATGCCTGACTTCACGTCCCTAGCTCTGTCGTCCATCCTGTTCCTCTCCTCCACTTTCCCGTTCGATACGTCGCTGGACGATTTACTACCGCCGGATGCTTCTGACTCGATCGAGATGCCAGCGGGCTCGCTCGGAAAGGTGACACACCGTTGCGTGTTCGAGGACGTGCGGGCTGGGCAACGCATCCCGCCCAGTCTTGGTCAGTCTGGCTGCGTACTGATCGAAGAACGCGACCAACGCACGGGCACGCACCACCGGCATCCGACGCCCGATCGGGCCCGACGACTTGTCCGCCAAGCGTTCGAAGTGCTCGACCAGCCCGCGAATGTCCCGATCAGGGACAGGGACGTCGAGAAGTGCACCGAATCTGCCGACCTCACGCTCATTCTCGGCGGCCACTACTGGAGGTTCCTCGCCGCGGTGAGCCTGTCGTACCAACTCCGTCAGCGCCTTCACCCCCTCCGGGGAGGTAGGCATTCCGTGAACCCTGACAGTGATGCCGGTGGCTGCTTGAACAGCATGGAATTCGTCGAGCGCTGACAGCCTTTCGTCATCACGCCCTGGAGTGTCTTCCGCATCGAAATCCGCCGCCAGTCGTGCAGCGCAACTGTGCGCGGTCATTACGTAGAACTGTCCCAAACTCGCCGACTCGAGAGCGTTACTACCGCGGGCCTCACGAGTATCGACGTGCTCCTCCAACTCGCGAATCAAGGTGGCCACCACATGCAGACGCCGCACACCGGCCGATCCCGGCGCATCCGATGCCGGCAGAGTGCGTTCGGCGACCTTGTGAACGTGGTCGAGGAACTCATCCACCAGTTCCACCCGGTTCGGTGATTGGAAACGATTCCGCCGGCGGCGCCACCTCATGTCCAGTTCCTCTCATCGGTACGGATACGTTTGCTCGGGTTCACAGCAGCCACCAGCCCGCAGGCAACGCGACAGCGAGCGCGGTTCCGACAACGAGGTACGGCGCGAACCCGAACTCCACACCCCGGACCTTTCTGCCTCCGAACACCTTGGTGACCGCCACCCCTACCACCGCCAGAATATTCGGCAGCAGCACTGCCGAAGCCACGTTCATCCAACCGACCCATCCGACAGCTGCCGTGAGAATGAAGCTCAACCTCACATCCGCCAAACCGGGGTGACCGCGAGTAATGATCGCGAACACCAGGTAACTGGCGAATATCGCGGCCCCGGCCACCACAGCACGAAGACCCGAGGCAGGGTCCTGATCGACGACCACTGCCATCGCGCCGAGCAGCAGACCCGCCGCGGTGACGGCACGAATCAGCGGCAAGGGGAACCGCAAGGTGAAGTGGTCAATCCACGCGGCCCAAACGGATAACGCGGCCACCGTGAGCCATGCCGGCAAGATCGCGTCTCCGCCTGCGACCATCACCGCCCCGAACCACAATCCTGCTGTTGCCACTGCTGGGACCATCGGGCGACTGGTCGGCCTCACGGGAATCTGCACGAGTGCACACAAACCTGCCATCAACGGACGCACCGCCACGCTCACCGCCGCCCCAGCCAGAGCAGCGAACGACGCGACCGACCACAGGCCAGCCTGCTCGTGACGACCGAACGCCCAGCGAGCAGCGATCCACACCGCCACACTCACAGCAATGACACCCAGGATCGGCAGATACGTCGAGAGAGGGGGTTTCCGCCTTCCTGCGTCGGCGACGCTGACGAGCCCCGGTCGTTGACCACGGCCAGGCGTTGTGGACTCGGCCTCCTCAGCGGAGAGAGAAGTCGAAGCACCGTCGGCAGTATTTCCCGACTCCACATTCGATTCGGCCATCTCGGAAAGCTCCTTCAGCGCGTCCATCACCCGTGGTCACAGGCAGAACCCGACCCTAACCGCTCTACCGGACAGCGCGGGCTTCCGAACTCATCGTTTGGCCGCTGGGGCGTGCGCTGTCCATGCCATGGACTATCACTGACCGCACATCTCAGATGCCTGAAAATCCGCTCGTGCTGCTCTCGAACGACTATGTTCCCGCATCGTGACCGGACTCGCCGCCACCAAAACCACTCGAAAACTCACCAGTAGAGGCAACATCACCCTATGAACGCCCCAATCGGAAAAGCTGCCCACCACCGCGCACGACTCCACCCGGCACGTTCCTCCCGTCCAGCATTGATCGTTCACACCTTCAGCGAATACACCCACCACATCCGCGGCGGCGCCAAACGACTGATCATCGACGCCGACCCTGACCTGTGGTTCGACCTCGGGCATGTCCCGCACGGAGTCGACGTGAAGATCATCGGTCAATCGTGTGCCGGAATCAGCGGAGGATCCATCGCTGCCGCCGGTCGATGCTTCCTCCAGGCCTCCCAACGCGCCCGTGTCACCGCCTACGAATTCGCGCACGTCGAAGCATTCGATGGCGTCACCATCGAAGCGCGCGGGAAAAGCCACATTGTCGGTACCGATCACGCCAAGATTCGCGCCGAAGATCAGGCTGTCGTCTTCGCCCACTCCCAGTGCCACGTCCAAGCTGCCGGCCACACTCTCGTCGCAGCGACAGACACTTCCTCTGTCTCCATGAACGGCGACGCACACGTCCGCGCCAGCGCCGGAGTGCACATCATCGGAGTTCCTCAGCCGAGGAACCTGAGCATCGAGCCGCGCCCGATCAGTCGACTGGCCAACCAGCTCAACATGTAAGGCCCCGCAAGCGGCAGTTAATCGCCGAGCCTCAGCCAGCCGACGACCGATACACCGTGAGATCAATCGACTCCTGATCGCGGAAACTCGACTCCAACAATTCCACCGCCGGCACAATCACTTCACTCTCGATCTTCCACACCACCGACGTCGTCCACCCCACCAACCCGCCAGGCCCGGGCGTCGCTTCACCGAACAAACCTTCCAAGGCGTCCCGCCGGTAACCGAAGGTATCCACCAGGTCATCAGCGGTGTACCAGTACTGCCGCAACGGATCCGGGTCATCGGCGTGCAGAGCGCTGCCTTCGCTGATTCGAAATGGTTCGGTACTCATCTACATGCCCTCTCTGTGGTGCGGTCCGCCCTGCGCCGTCTTCACGTCGACAATCCGCACGTGTGCATAATCCGGGTTCTCCACAACGTATTTCGAACGCTCGATGCGCCAACGAGCGACAAGCATCTCCAGCTCCTGAACCTCCCGTGGGTCCTCGAGATACTCACACGCGAAGTCGAGCCACGGCACATAATGCCGCAGGCTTTGACCGATCCGTCCGGACTGGCCACCGATCACGCTCTCGAGCACGATCAGTTGTCGCTCGTCCTTCATTCGTCGGCGCAACGCTTTCTGAGTCACTTCGACCAGCGCAGGTTCCGCCGCAGACACCGACTCGCCTACCCCGTCGACGCGGGAGCCCATCTCGTGGCGGTGGTCGACGGCATCGACGAACTCGCGACAGACCGACGCTTGAACCCCTTGCGGGAGCATCGACATAAGCGCAAAGCCTCGTTCCTCAAGGAGTTCGAAGCCGTGTCGATTACCTCGGGCATACCAACAACTCATGACTAGCGACCGCTCCCAAGCCAACGCCAAGCGCCTCTCGAGAAAAGGAAGCGTTCGGGCGGCCGCCACGAATTGAGAATCACACTTTCCAGCGATCTCACGCGCCGACTCCCAGTCCACACTGCCTGTAGGAGAGCTGATCTCACGTACAGCGCGCATTCGACCACGAAGATCCGCAGCAGCAGCGGCGATGTCGACTCTCACCGCGTACTTGTTGGATCGAGAGCGCAAGAACCAGAGGGTCATGCGGCTGAGCCTAATCTCCGCACCTCCGAGCAGGGGTGCAGTAGCATCGTCAGCGGCGCATTGCTGGCGTAGTGTGCTCCGGCTCACCGCATCGATGTCATCGTCGATGCGGTGAGCCACCTTCACAGAATGGCTCAGACGCGAACAGCTCCATCGCCATCCACTCGTTGATCCTGTTGGCGACTCCGCATTCGTTCCGCGTGCCGTTTCTGCCACCGCGCGTGTTTGACCTTGAAGCGCTCGTCGAATTCCTCCCACCGCGGCAAAGCCTCCGCCTTCCTCGCAGAGTGAATCGCCCTGGGTCTGATGGAGGCTCTGGCTATTTGATTTCAACCAAGGCCTGCTCACCCTGCTCAGTAGCGTAGAACGTCTTCTCGTACTCTGCTGGCGGGATGTCGCCGCAGTGACCATGCAGCCGCCTGTGATTGTGCCAGTGCACCCACGACAGTGTCGCCAGTTCCAGGTCGTCGATGCTGCGCCATGGACCAGGATGCGTTGGGCCGTAGATGAGTTCGTACTTGTAGTAGCCGTTCACGCTCTCGGCGAGAGCATTATCGTAGGAATCGCCCACGGTCCCGATCGACGGTATTGCACCGAGTTCGGCGAGCCGTTCGCCGTAGCGGACCGAGGTGAATTGACTGCCCGCATCGCTGTGGCAGCGCAGCCCGGTCAACCGTGTGCCGCGACTGAAGCGGGCCATCTCGATGGCGTCGAGCACTACCTGGGTGCGCATGTTCGCCGCGACGCGCCAGCCCACGATCATCCGAGAGTAAGCGTCGGTGATGAAGCAGACGTAGCCCATTCCCGCCCAGGTCGGGACGTGGGTGAGGTCGGTGACCCACAGTTGGTTCGGCTCAGTCGCAGTGAAATCCCGCCCAACCAGATCGGGGTGCCGATCCGCCCCGGCCGTTGCTCGGGTGGTACGCACCTTCTTCCCTCGCCGCACACCAGCGATCTGCTCGGCACGCATCAGCCGCGCGACCTGGTCACGGCCGACATCGATGCCCGATCTTCGGGCTGCTTTCCACAGCTTCCGCACCCCATATACCTGGTAATTCTCCTCCCACAACCCCCGTAGCGCCGGCCGCAACCGGCTATCGGAGACCGATCTAGCTGACGGCGGTCGGCTTTTGGTGGCGTAGTAGCTGCTCGGAGGTATCTGCAAGGCCTTGCAGATACGCTCGACCCCAAGCCTCCGACCCGCGATGACATCGCCGCGATTGGCATCGATGAACGCGGTCATCTCTTGTGCTGGCGGCCCTGCTCCGCCCCGAAGAAAGACGCCGCACGCTTCAATATCTCGTTGGCGCGCTGCAGTTCTCGGATTTCCTGCTCGAGTTGCTTGATCCGATCGGCCTCGGCGGTGCTCACTCCCACAGTCAGACCGTCATCGATATCGGCCTGCTTGACCCACGACCTGACGGACTCGACCCCGTAACCCAACTGCGAGGCAACCCGCGCTGTCGTCCCATGCTCGGTCCCCAGCTCGGCCCGCAACGCCCGGACCATCCGCACCGCACCGGCCTTCTCCTCCGGCGAATACCGCCGCATCGTCGGCCTCCCTGACACCCGTTCATTCGGCATGCTTCCATCCTCGTTTCCAAGGCCAGAAGTCTCCACCGAACCCAGAGCGATTCAGGTGGGACTGTCTGAATAACGGTGGATCCGGTCCTTGATTCAACACGCCGAGCTGAGC
>NZ_JAMSKS010000049.1:0-5384 GCF_024436645.1 Rhodococcus sp. T9N
CTTCGAGCGAACGGCACTTTCGTCGCCTCAGATCGACCCAACGCACCGTTCGCACCATCAAAGGGGCGGGCACGCCGCCGGCACCCCGGCATGGAGTGAACGGCACTCTCACCCTCCTCAACGAGGGGAACGGTACGTTCACACCATCAGGGGCGGGAACACGACTGAGGACGACAGGCACTTTGCCCGGATCAGTCGATGCCGTCGGCGGTGGCAGTCGCATACTTCGGCCGGCCAGCCGGCAGATACCTCTGAATCGTCACGCCCTTTGATGTGGCTCGCGATTCGGCCAGCTCTAGTGCGATGTCCGGTCCGGAGTCGGGAAACAGTCGCGTGCCCTGGCCTACCACCACCGGAACGATCAGCAGGATCATCTCGTCGACAAGATCGTTCGCGAAAAGCCAGCGGCACAGGTTGCCACTGCCGTGCACCTGAAGCTCACCGCCGGGTCTGGCTTTCAGTTCGCCGATCGCTGTGGCGGTGTCACCTGAAAGGGCCGTGGTGTTCTTCCATTGCGGATCGGTGAGCGTCGTCGACGCAAGGTACTTGGGCCGCGAATTCAGTGCGCTTGCAATGGGGTTGACGTCGGGATTCTCGAACGCGCCCCAATAGCCGGCGAAGATCTCGTACGTGTGTCGCCCGAACAGGAACGCGTCAGCGCGCTGGTAGACCTGGACGAGGTAATCCATGGCTTCGGTGTCCACCAATGGCGCGGACCAGCCGCCCCGCTCGAATCCACCTCGCCGATCTTCGTCCGGCCCACCGAGTCCTTGCATCACCCCGTCGAGAGTGGCGATGGTAAAGGTCGTCAGTTTCATAGTCGTACCCATCTCCCAGGCGTCGTCGGATTTCCGCTGTGCCGATATAGACCGTCGAGAAGCGGGAAAGTCATCGAGCGAACGTGGCGTTGATCGCCTTGGATCGACCGAACGTGCCGTTCGCTCAGGGGGAGGTGGGGTCAGGGCTGAACGGGCACGGAGTCTGACGGGCTGGTCTCGGACTTTAGGGCGTCGCACGGAATCGCGAGCTCGGTCTGTTCGAGCCGGCCGCGAAGGGTGATGTTCTCGGTGATCGACCACTGTGCAGCCTCGGCGCTGTCAGCGGCAGCCACAGCCCGACCGGATGCGGCGACGTTACCCGGAACCGTCTTGGCAACTTCGGACAGTCGCGCCGCTTCGTTGACGGGATCACCGATGACGGTGTACTCGAATCTTTCTCGCGCACCGACGTTCCCGGCTACGGCAACACCTGCGGCGACGCCGATTCCCGCGCTCACTTCCGGAACCTCGGCACGCAGGCGCTGCTGAATCTTGCGGGCAGCGGCGAGTGCGCTGCCGGCGTGATCGTCGAGTGTCGTCGGCGCTCCGAAGATCGCCAGCGCTGCGTCGCCCTCGAACTTGTTGACGAATCCGCCGTGTGCGTCGACCTCGTCGACTATGACGTCGAAGAAACGGTTGAGTAGAGCGACCACCGCCGTAGGGGAGTTGGTGGCCGCGATGGTGGTCGATCCGATGACGTCGACGAAGAGTACGGCAACGTCACGTTCTTCACCGCCGAGTTCCGGGTTTCGGCGAACCGCGTTTGCGGCAACCTCGTGTCCGACGTGGCGCCCGAAGAGGTCGCGTATTCGCTCTCGCTCGCGCAGACCCTCGGCCATGCGATTGAAGCCGGCCTGCAGTAGTCCCAGTTCCGTTCCGTCGTACACGACGACGGACGCGGTGAGGTCGCCACGGGTGACTTGTTCCATTCCTCGTCGCACGGACCGAATGGGGGCCGCGGCGGACCGAATGTTGATGTATGTCAGCCCGAGTCCGACGCACAGGGTGATTCCGCCAATGACGAGGATGGCGATCGCGAGGGCTTGCCACGATGCAGGCCGGATGAAGCTGAAGACCGCCACGAGCATCAAGCCGGTGACGGGGACTCCGCTTCCGAGCAGCCAGACGAGGATTGTCCGGCCGGTCAGTCCGAGAACGGCAGCCTTGCGGGGTGCTCCGGATTCGAGTGCACGCGCAGCAATCGGGCGGAGTGCGAACTCGCTGAGCAGGTAGCAGAAAGCGCACGTGGTGATACCGCTGAAAGCCACGGTGAACAGAACTTTCGGAATGGCGTCGGGGTCGACGATTCCGTACATGGTCGTGAAGGTGATGAGCGCGGCCGTCCACAGGACGGCTTGCACTCGGGTCAGTCGCCACGGCCCGCGCAGCGCCGCGCGTTGATTCTGCTCTGTCGGTGGGTGATCCTCGGTGGCCCATCGAAGATCCCGCATCAGCCGTTTGGTGCCCCACAGAAGTCCGATGAGAAAGACACACCCGATGAAGACGGGCACGGCAATGAAGTTGATCCATGCGAATTCGGGGTGGATGATCTCGGGTCCGGGAACCACGAATCCGATGAGCACGATCGCCAGTACCGCTCCGATCAGGTTTGTGACCAGGAGGGGCGCGGTGAGTAGTGCCTGGACGCGGATTCGGCGGCGCCTGGGGCTTTCGTCGGTGGATCCGAGCAGCCACGACCCCAGGGGCGCACTCGGGACACGGCTTCGCTGCATAGTGTGTCGAGAGTAGTCGTAATGATCGCTTAGGGTGGTCCGGTGCGCCTAGTTATTGCTCGTTGCCGTGTCGACTATGTGGGACGCCTGACCTCCCACCTCCCTACCGCAAGACGACTGCTGTTGGTCAAAGCCGACGGCTCGGTCAGTATCCATGCCGACGATCGGGCGTACAAGCCGCTCAACTGGATGAGTCCGCCGTGCTGGTTGGTCGAGACCACCGGGGACGGCGACGACATCCTGTGGGTCGTCACCAACAAGGCGGGCGAGGAACTGCGGATCACTCTCGAAGAGGTCGAGCACGATTCGTCGTATGAACTCGGTCTCGATCCGGGATTGATCAAGGACGGTGTCGAGGCACACCTTCAAGAACTTCTGGCGGAGCATGTCGAGACACTCGGCCCCGGCTACACGTTGGTGCGGCGTGAGTACATGACGGCCATCGGGCCGGTCGATCTTCTGGTCCGAGACGCGGACGGTGCATCGGTGGCGGTGGAGATCAAGCGTCGCGGCGAGATCGACGGCGTCGAGCAGTTGACGCGCTACCTCGAATTGCTCAACCGCGATCCGCTGCTCGCGCCGGTCACGGGAGTTTTTGCAGCGCAACAGATCAAGCCGCAGGCAAAGACTTTGGCCAACGACCGTGGGATCCGTTGCCTGGTCCTTGACTACGAGGCCTTGCGGGGCACCGAAAGCACCGAGTTCCGCCTCTTCTGACGCTGTTTAGACTCGAACCATGCCGCGCCGCAAACCTTCGCCGAAGCAAACCCGTCGAACGGATACTCGGCGTGCTCGGGATTCGAGCGCGGAGTCGGCGTCACCAAGCGGCGTGTTGTTCGGCGGAGCGCTGGTCCGGGAGGAACCCGGGCCGGGCGGTGAAATGTACATGGTGAGGCCGATACCCGGCTCCAACGCGACGAAGTTCTATCGATGCCCCGGTTGTGATCACGACATCAGACCCGGCGTCGCTCACGTGGTGACGTGGCCTTCGGAACCGGGCGGCGCGAACGAGCGTCGACACTGGCATACCGGATGCTGGTCAGGCCGCGGTACGCGCAGCCTGACCAGACGGTGGTCCTGAGCGTCGATCAGTTCCTGGACTGGGCTCGCTGCTCGACGGCGCGGGTGTCGATCTCGGCGGTGTTCGTCTCGTCCGAGTCCTCGAGAACGTCGTCTTCGTCGATACTCGGTTCTGATTTGACCGGATCTGCGTCGACCTTATCTGCGTCGGCCTTCTTGTCTTCGATCTCGAGATCTTCCTCGGCTTCGACGATGACCGGAGCGGGCGGTGCATCGAGGAGTTCGCTCTCCCGGTTGACCGATGCGAGCATGGCCGGAACCGAATCGAGTTGTCCGCGAATGCCCAAGAGCTGAGCCAGGATTCGGCCTCGGAGAACGCGCAGTTCTTCGGTGAGTTCCTTCGCGTGAGCGATCTTGCGCTCGGACTGATCAGTGGCGGCCTGCAGCCTGCGCTGAGCCTCGTGCGACGCATCGGCGAGTCGACGCTCGGCCTCTGCTTTGCTCGACGACTCCAGCTCGTTGACGGCGGCGACGACCTTGGCGCGGCGCTCCGACATCGAGATGTCGAAGTCTTCGCGGATCTGAGTGCGCTTGGCCTCGGACTCGGCAGCCAGTCGATCCCGCTCGGCCTGCGCGGCTTCGACGATCCGGGCGGCTTCGGTACGGGCCTGCGCCATGGTCTGCTCGTGCATGGTTTCCATCGCGTTGCGACGGTCCTCGAGTTCGGCGATCAGCGACTCGTAGTGCCCACGTAGGCGAGCGCCGTCCTGTTCGGCGATGGAGGTCATCTCGGCTGCGTCGGCCTCGGCCTTCGCGCGCACCTCCGAGGCCTCGTCGGAGGCAAGGCGCAGCATGCGGCTGATGCGATCGCTCATGCCCTCCGCAGTGGTGGGCGGTACCGAGAGGCGGTCTACGTCCTTGCGGAGGTCGTCGATGTCGTCGCGTGCATCGTCGAGCTGCTTGGCGAGGTCACGGGCCTGCGCAGCGGCAGCATCACGATCAGCCGCGGTAACTCGCAGCTCCGCGTCGAATCGCTCGAAGTAGTTGCGTACCTCGTCGCGGTCGTATCCCTTCCGTGCGATCTGGAACGGAAGTTGGATCGAACCGCGGTCCTGCTCGTATGCCATGGCGACAATCTACCTGGCATACGAGCTGGAGTCGGGTCTGCTAGTGGCTCGCGTCGGGTTCGACCAGTTCCACCAGGACGCCGCCGGCGTCCTTCGGGTGAATGAAGTTGATGCGCGAGTTGGCCGTACCGCGTCGGGGAGCGTCGTACAGCAACCGAACCCCGCGGTCGCGAAGCTCGGCGGAGATGGCGTCGATGTCGGTGACCCGGTAGGCGAGCTGCTGGAGTCCAGGGCCGCTTCGGTCGATGAACTTGGCGATGGTCGAGTTCTCGTCCAGAGGCGCGAGCAGCTGAACGGCAGTGGATCCGGCGGGGGAGCCGACGACGGAGAGCATGGCCTCACGCACGCCCTGCGATTCGTTGATTTCCTCGTGGGTCGACACCATGCCCAGGTGCTGCGTGTACCACGCGATTGCCACGTCGAGATCGGGCACCGCGATTCCGACGTGATCGATCGCGACGACGAGGTCGGACGACAAAGGTGCGAGTGCAGAACTGGGGGAGGTCTGTGTCATACCTTTCACGGTAGCGCTACCGTTTGAGGAGTACACGTCGGGATGTGACTTGGCTCTTAGGCCGCACGGAACCGACGACTATCTCTCTTTTGCAGCCGGAGGAAATCGTGACCAGTTCTGTGATTGTTGCGGGAGCTCGTACCCCGATGGGTCGACTCCTCGGATCGTTGAA